>NZ_JADPEX010000008.1:0-134968 GCF_015668065.1 Ruminococcus sp. 1001713B170207_170306_F1
ATTGTGGACAGGTTATGTTCCTGGCATAAAGTGTCGCTGAGATTTCGTATTTTCCAGTAATTCTTTTTACAGTCATGATAATGAGAAAAAGTGATATTATCTGCAGAACAGAAAATTAAATGGTTATGTACATGACCTTTATCAATATGTGTTGTCAGGACATAGGAGTATTTTCCATCCAGTAAGCGATCCGCAAGTTCTTTGCCTATTTGATGGGCTTCCTCATAGGAAACTTCATCAGGGGAAAATGCCTGAATCAGATGAAATGCCTTATTTGTATTGTGCGGATCTCTGCAATCATGTGTATGATCCAAAGTGTATTTAAAATCAAGAGCGGCTGTTTCGGGAGAGCAGGCAAAGGAAGAAATATATAGATTCTGGTCTGTTTTATCTGGATTACAGATGTATTCTATTGCTTTATCAACGGTTGTTTTGATACCATGGATTTTTGTAACTGCCATATTTTTTCCATTAACTCCTTTATATCGTCCAGGTCCTTTGGGTAAACTGTATTGGTACTGTTTATACGATGGGTGATCTGATTCAAATTGCTGCTGATATTGCCCAGCAGGGTATTCATTTTTCGGATATGAGAGTAGTCTACTTCATATACAAATCCATATAAGATCATTTTCCGTAGAAAGGCAGATTTGCTTTTCATCCTGGA
The DNA here is from genome assembly GCF_015668065.1 of Ruminococcus sp. 1001713B170207_170306_F1. NCBI lineage: Bacteria > Bacillati > Bacillota > Clostridia > Eubacteriales > Oscillospiraceae > Ruminococcus > Ruminococcus sp. 1001713B170207_170306_F1. Next base: position 668 of record NZ_JADPEX010000008.1, read on the forward strand.
AAGACGATATTTTTCTTCTAAAATGTATTGTTCGTCATCATTCAAATAAAATTGTACGGGATGAATTCTGGTACGTTTGCTCATTGAAATCCTCCAATTCGTTTTTTCTATAAAAAAGAGTACAAAAAAACTGTCTAACCAGTTCGGCTATGACAGTTATGGTACTTGGTTTTTTGTTGGTTTGGACAGATGTATCTGTAAGTTATTTTAACAGGACTGGGTGAAAGCGTCAAATTAAGAAATTATAAAATATGAGAGGGCCAGGGATACTCCCTGATACATTTTGGTAGAATGAACCGGAAAGGGAATTTGACAAAATGAGCCAGTTGTCATGACACTGGCAGTGCTTGCTTCTTTTGGGGTGTAGCCTGCAAAGCAGGCTATGCAAAAGCTATAAAACATAAATGGAACTGTGAGAAGTGGTTGAGAATATAATCCTGATAGCGTATAATCAGAGCAAGAAATCGTAAGTGAGGGATAAATTTGAAACGTGAGGAAATTTTTCAATATGTGAAAGAGCAATATGGAACGGAACCGGAATATTTATGGAAAAAAGATCCTGATTCTGCGGTGCTTCGACATAAAAATGGAAAATGGTATGCTATAATTATGGCAGTGGAAAAGAAAATACTGGGATTAGAAGAAGATGGAAACATTGACATCCTGGATGTAAAATGTGATCCTGATCTGGTTGGGATGATTATTCAAACGTATGGATTTTTACCGGGGTATCATATGAATAAGCAACACTGGATTACGATTCTTTTGGATGAATCTGTTAGTGAAGCTAAGACGCTAGATTTTCTGGATATGAGTTATGATTTAATTGACAGTGGGAAGTAATTAAAATTAAAAAGGAAGCCTTTCAGAAAAATCTCTGATCGGCTCCCAGGTATTCATTCTGGATATGTATAAGTTGATCTTTGCAACAGGATATTTTCCCAATCTCGTTCATGGCGCAACACTCGGAGAATATGAATCTCTTTTGTTTCTTCCATTATAATATAAAAAATAATAGATGGCGGAAAAGATCTTTTATGTATGGAATATCCTCTGTACAGAATTTGAGTTCGGGGAAAGGCAGTACTGAACTGGCCTAAATTCTGCATTTGTTCTTTCAGATCAGATTGAAAACGGTCAGCACGTTGCTGGCCGAATTCTTCTTCAATATAATCTGCAATGTCTGTGACATCGTAAATTGCTTCCCAGGTTAAAATAATTTTATATTCTTGCATTTCTTCGTGCATCCCTTAATTCTGTGATTTTGCGAAAAGCATCTTCCAGTGGCAATTCACGACCAGCTTCCATATCATCAATTCCCCGGTCTAACATGCGGAGAAGATGATTGTTTTCCTGGTTTTTATCGGTTGTAGGGACTTTTTTTGTTAATTCCATGAAATCACTCCAATCATACGGTTTATAAATAGTGTATGTTGTTCAGAAGTATCTATCCATAGTTTAGCATAGAATGGGCAGCAATACAATTGAATTATTTTGCAGGAGCGTCCGTCAGACCAAGAAGATATTCACAGGAAACATTAAATACTTCGGCCAGTGCGACAACTTCGTAGTCGGGAACGAAACGTGTGCCTTGTTCAATTCGCAGGATTGCCAGATCATTAAAATCATATCCTGCAAGTTGTAATTTGGCAGCGAGTGTTTTCTGAGTAAGATTATGAGCCTTTCGTAATTCTTTTACCCGTTGTCCTATTCTGTTTTTACTGTTCGTTTTTTTATCCCAATAAATAATCATTCTGATCCTCAAAAGTTTCTAAAGATGAAGTATTATTATTGATTTTAAGGAAAAATATTGTTACTATACTTCTAAAGATGAAGTTTTTGGAAAGTTTATTTGATTTTTGAAATAAGAAAATGATAATGCTGCCTGTAATGAGAAATAATTCTAATGAGAGGTGGAAAGAAGATGAATGAATTTTATGAAGCAGTATCGAATTTATTTGAGGAATTGCGCTGTGACTCCGGAGAAAGAGAATATACAGTACAGCCGGAAGAATGGAAAGAAGCAGAGAAGAATTTGAAACAAATACAAAAGAAGCTGCCACTACATCTGGAAAAAATCCCAGAGCGTGAGCAGAATTTCTGGAATAAATATCTGGATCAGTTAGAACATTTCCATTATGAAGAGGAGCAGCGGGCTTATTACCAGGGAATGATGGATGTAGTTGAGTTTCTTATTAATATAGGGGCAATAAAGAAATCCACGAATGTTAAGAGAATGATAGAAAAATATGCACGTTAAGAGTGGCGGTATGGGAAACCATACCGCTTCTTCAGAATAATTCAGATAGAATTCAAATGAATTTCAGGGATCTTGTTTATCGTGGTCTGTAGGAATTTTGTATGTGCGCAGGTATGCTTCTACGATGGCAAGGATAGCGGTAATTTGCTCATCGTTGCATTTTGACAGGTACATGAGCAGGCGTTGATAATCAAGATTATCTGTATGATTGTTTGGATAAAACAATGGTTCAGGAGGAACATTTAAAGCGCGTACCAGTTTTCTGATTTTATGAAAACTGGGAACTCGGCCCCCATTTTCAATTTCCTTTAAATATCGGCTGGACATTTCTGCTTTTTCAGCTAATTCTTCATAAGTCAATTTTTGCTCGTGTCGGGCGTTCTTAAAAAACAATCCCAGTTCTTTATCTGTTTGTTTTGGCATATGATACACCTCCATGTTTAGTGTATAGTTCCCTTTATTGAAAGAAAATGAACTAATATTTCACTAAAAAAGAGGGTGATATTTCACTTTTTAAAAGACATATAAAATTCTAAATTTCCGTAAAACAGATCCGGAGTATTGGAAAAATTAAGAATTATATTGTCTGGTATCATATCCGTCATTACGTGACGGATTGATTGCTGAAGCACTGCAGACACTTACTGAAAAGAAAAGGAATGTTGTGTTATTATCATATTTTATGGATATGAGTGATGCAGACATTGCCAGAGAAATGAATCTTGTACGCAGCACAATTAATGAGCATCGTAGACGATCACTGGAACTGATGAGAAAAAATATGGAGGAATCTGCAAATGAAAAAAAGTAAAAAACAGAAATGCACATTTGATTTGCTGCCATTCCATGTTATTGAGGCAGCATCAACTGGTGATACTGAGGCAATCCAGGCAGTGTTGAAGCATTATGAAGGGTACATAACAGTTTTGGCTACCAGAAAAATGTTTGACGAATTTGGACAGGTGCATTACTGTGTAGATGAAACTCTGCGTCAACGCCTGGAAGCAAAACTGATTACTAAGACCTTGGGATTTGATACGAAATCATATGTAAGGAAAAGTAATCAGTAAAGGGAGTATTTAATATAGATTCCTTTTCCCCTTCAGGAATTTTTGTACCTTGAAAATTGTATATTGTTTTACATACAGGACGTGAAGATATGTAGAGCCACTAGGTAAATCCGCCATGATATATCTGCTCTGTTAATGGAGTAAATACGAGGAAATGCTGAAATATAACATTGAAGTAAAGGTATGGAGCGAGAAGAATTTGACAAAATGTGTAGCAGCTGCACAGGGCGACGAAGCATATCTGTGATAATGATACTTCCAGAAAAAATCTGGTCATATTTAATGACGGTGCAAAACCGATGTGGGCAGAGTACTGAACTGCCACCTGTATTGTAATTTTATCTGCCGATGACAGTGTATAAAATTGTAAATTGTCATGGGCAGATAAAAATGTTTTGTCCAAAGAGAAAAGGAGGAGAGAAGAGTGGCGATTAAAATTGAAAAAGGTAAGATTCCAATTTGGGAAAAATATATGCTTACGGTGGATGAAGCAGTGCAATATTTTGGAATAGGTGAAAAGAAAATAAGGATGCTTATTTCGGAACATCTAAATTCAGAATGTTGCTTTACAGTCCAGGTGGGGTGTAAGTCGTTGATTAACCGTAAGAAATTTGAGGCCTTTCTGGATCAGACTACGTCTTTGTAAAAAATATACGAATAATTTAGTGCTTTAAAGTGGAAATGTTAGCCCTGGTATGATATAATTCCTATATCGTGCTAGAGCCTGTTTGAAAAATCATTCCCGCAATCTGCACGCCCCACTTTGCGGGAGATTTCACCCGAATTCGGTTGCCGTAGCCCGCTACGGCGCCCTCATCCGAGCGAAATCTCCCACAAATTGTGACGCACATCTTGCAGAAAGCCTTTTTCAAACACGCTCTAGGAAGAGATGAATAGGATTGCAAAACCGGCATAGTATGATAAAATAATAGAAAAAAATTAAAAATAATCTGATTATAAGGTTCTTAGGAAGCCTGTTTTCCAGGCTGGTTATTACTAAGAAGTTACTAAATTTGGATAAGAAAATATACGAATTTATGCTGTGATATACAGGAAAATGACAGGATTGAAGATTATCGGAAAATGCCTGTAAACAGCGTGAATACAGCATTTCAAGGAGTTTTAAGCAATGATAAGAGTGTTATTTGTCTGCCACGGCAATATCTGCCGCAGCCCAATTTCTGAATTCGTTATGAAGGATATGGTTACGAAACGAGGCATCAAGGCTAAATTTTACATTGCGTCTGCAGCCACTAGTACAGAGGAAATCTGGAATGGAATCGGGAATCCGGTTTATCCGCCGGCAAAGCGGGAATTGGCAAAGCATGGGATTTCCTGCGAGGGGAAAAGAGCGGTACAGATCACCAAAGCAGATTATGGAAAATATGATTATATTCTGGGAATGGAAGAGAGAAACATTCGGAATATCTTGCGAATTGTAGGAAAGGATCCGGAAGGGAAAGTGAAGCTCTTACTGGATTATTCAGATAATCCCAGAGATATTGCTGATCCGTGGTATACGCGGGATTTTGAATCTACTTATAGAGATGTAGTAGAAGGCTGCGAAGGATTTCTTGCGTATCTGGAGAAAAATGAGAAGATATAGGTTGGAAGAGTATACGCAATATGATAAACGTAATGATGAAATAAAAATAGTAAAAACAAAAAAACAATGCAAAAATGTGCGTTTTGAACATTTTCTATTCCCTATTCTAGTGACAATTTATTCAACAGGACTACAATAACCTCAATCTAAGAATTTCGCAATGACGCTCTAATGCAATAAAAATATCATTAGAAAACACGTCTCATAAAATGTCAGAGGCGTGTTTTCTATATGATAAAACTTTAACAAAAATACAAAAAAACGGAAAATTGTGTTGATTTTATCCCTCAGATATGTATAATATAGGATAAGGAAAAAGGGAATCAATCCGGTTCCATTCCTTTGGTTTTGTACCATAGAGGCTGTGACCGCAGGTAATATTCTTTGATATGTATTACGGTGAGATGCGGACTGAAGCTATAAATCTGCATTCGCAGATGAATTCCATTTTAGAGAAAAGAGGTTAAGTGTAAGATGGCAAAAATCGATTTAACAAAGTATGGTATTACCGGAACTACAGAAATTGTTTACAACCCCTCTTATGAAATGTTATTTGAAGAGGAGACCAAACCAGGTCTTGAGGGCTTTGAAAAAGGACGGGTCAGCGAGCTTGGCGCTGTTAACGTTATGACAGGTATTTATACCGGACGTTCTCCTAAAGACAAATATATCGTAATGGATGAGAATTCTAAAGACACCGTATGGTGGACATCTGACGAATATAAGAATGATAACCATCCTGCATCACAGGAAGCATGGGAAGCAGTGAAAGAGATCGCTAAGAAAGAGCTCTCCGACAAGAGACTTTTCGTAGTTGATGCATTCTGCGGTGCTAACAAAGATACCCGTATGGCAATCCGTTTCATCGTTGAGGTTGCTTGGCAGGCACACTTTGTAACAAACATGTTCATCCAGCCTACAGAAGAAGAACTGAAAGACTTCGAGCCAGATTTCGTTGTTTACAACGCTTCCAAGGCTAAAGTAGAGAACTACAAAGAATTAGGTCTTAACTCTGAGACAGCTGTAATGTTCAACATTACAAGCCGTGAGCAGGTTATCGTCAATACATGGTATGGCGGAGAGATGAAGAAGGGTATGTTCTCCATGATGAACTACTATCTGCCGCTTAAGGGCATCGCTTCCATGCACTGCTCTGCAAATACAGATATGAACGGTGAGAACACCGCTATCTTCTTCGGCCTTTCAGGAACAGGTAAGACTACACTTTCCACAGATCCTAAGAGACTCCTTATCGGTGATGATGAGCACGGCTGGGACGACAATGGAGTGTTCAACTTCGAGGGCGGTTGCTATGCTAAGGTTATCAACCTTGACAAGGATTCTGAGCCGGATATTTACAATGCAATCAAGAGAAATGCTCTTCTTGAGAACGTTACACTTGACGCAGAAGGAAAGATTGATTTCGCTGATAAGAGCGTTACAGAGAACACTCGTGTATCTTATCCAATCAACCACATTGAGAAAATCGTTCGCCCGATTTCTTCCGCACCGGCTGCTAAGAATGTTATCTTCCTTTCCGCAGATGCATTCGGAGTACTTCCTCCAGTATCTATCCTGACACCAGAGCAGACTCAGTACTACTTCCTGTCTGGATTCACAGCTAAACTTGCTGGTACAGAGCGTGGAATCACAGAGCCTACACCTACATTCTCAGCTTGCTTCGGACAGGCATTCCTTGAACTGCATCCGACAAAATACGCTGAAGAGTTGGTTAAGAAAATGGAGAAGAGCGGAGCAAAAGCATACCTGGTTAATACAGGATGGAATGGAACCGGAAAACGTATCTCCATCAAAGATACTCGTGGTATTATCGATGCAATCCTCAGTGGCGCTATCTTAACAGCACCGACTAAGAAGATTCCATTCTTTAACTTTGAGGTTCCTACAGAGCTTACAGGCGTTGACACAGGTATCCTTGATCCTCGTGACACATACGCTGATGCTTCTGAGTGGGAAGTTAAAGCAAAAGATCTTGCAGATCGTTTCGTTAAGAACTTCAAGAAATATGAAGGAAATGCAGCTGGTAAAGCACTTGTTGCAGCTGGTCCTCAGGCATAATCATTTAAGATTATTTATGGGTCTGCCGTATTTACGGCAGGCCCTTTGTTGTTTATACTGGCAATATTTATAAAATGTTTTCCATGAATGAAGAAAACAACCACCACAGCTTGTTGCTATTCACTGTTAACGTCCCGCGAGGCGTTTTTTTGGTGAACAAAGTTTAAAGCAAATACGAGAATTACAGCGCGAAATCATGTGAACATGATTTCTGTGCATCGCGAAGCGTGCTGCTGTGAAGGTCGTGAACAGTAATAACAGCTTTTATTGCAAGGGAAAATTGTCGATAGAAAATCCTTTACAAACACATTCATATCTTATATACTATCCATACAGCAACTCAAATGGAAGCCTTATCTATTTCTAAATATCTGCTTCCATCTTTTATTTCAAATACGGATCATTTGCAGTGCACAGCAAGGTCAGTATTCGTTAGGGCATTTCGCCCGTTTTTATCAAGAAAGGAATTATATATGAGCAGAGAGTATGAGGTATTTGTGGAGAGTCTGCGCCAATCTCTAATGGAACGGCTTGGACTTAATGAGAAACAGATTTACTTTGAAGAACGGGACGAAAATGGCATGACACCAAACGGCGACCGGCTGTTTGTAGAGTGCAATGCGTCTTCAGTGGGAAAAGAAGTCTGCGGAATTCACACGGAAGAGCTTTTTGAGGATTATGAGGATGGTGTTTCACTGGAACAGATTGCAAAAACAGTGGAAAGTGAAATACGTAAATTAAAAACAGCTGGATTTTTTGAGAAAACCAAAAATCTGAATAACTACGAAAAGGTGAAAAATGATCTTTTTATCCGGGCACTTAATGTAGAACGCCATGAACGGGAACTGTCGAAGGCAGTATACCGTGTAGTGGGCGATATTGCACTTGTGCTATACATGCAGGTGGGAAATTTGGATGGCCGGATCAGCAGCATGAAAATACGCACGGATAACATAAAAGAATGGGGAAAGGATGAAAAGACAGTTTTTGACGCAGCTCTTCTAAACACGTATTTTATTTCGCCGCCCAGAATTTTTTATTGGGAAAAACTGGTCTACAATCCAGATTATGATGGAGAATGCTTCATGGATCTGAACCATGAATTCTATCTGACAAGGGACAGCATCGGAAGCTGTCTGAGCACTGCCAGAAGGACAAACGGAGCCGTTGCAATATTCTTGCCAGGCGTGGCCAAAAGGCTTGCAGATCTGATGGATGCAGATTTCTATATGGTTTTTACGAGCATTCATGAGGTGATGATCCACAACGCTGATCATTCCTATCCGGAGGATCTTGAAAATGTTTTGAGAGAAACTTTGCGGGAGGCAACTCCGGAAGAAGATTTTCTCACGGACAAAATATACAGATATTGTAGAGAGACCGGAGATTTTCTGATGTATAAAGGCACCGTATTTATTGATTTAAACAAGTTGAAATCTGACAGTGAAGAGAACGGATAAACAGATAGAAACAAGTGTAGTTACGTCATTTTCGGACTTTTTGTACAATGGGTGTTTTCGGCAGAAATTTTGATTGCAAAAAAGAACTGCAGTCAGATTGTAAACCAATCTGCTGCAGTTTCTAAAAACCAAATTATGAATTTCTATCCGAGAATTGCGGAATCGTTGGAGAACTCTTCTCCGCTGGCTTCCTCAAATTTATCAAGAAGCTGTTTTACGGTAAGCTTTTTCTTTTCTTCTCCTTGGATATCAAGAATGATTTTTCCGTTCATCATCATGATCAGGCGGTTGCCGTGAGCAATGGCGTCCTTCATGTTATGTGTGATCATCAGTGTAGTAAGGTGATCGCGGTTGACAATCCTGTCTGTGATATCCAGCACCTTGGCAGCTGTTTTGGGGTCAAGGGCTGCGGTATGCTCATCAAGAAGGAGAAGCTTTGGCTTCTGAAGGGTTGCCATGAGAAGCGTAAGTGCCTGTCTCTGACCTCCGGAAAGAAGACCCACCTTAGAGGTAAGACGATCTTCAAGACCAAGATTCAGAATCTTCAGAAGCTCTTTGTACTCTTCTCGTTCGGCTTTTGTAATACCAGAACGAAGAAATCTTGTTTTTCCGCGGCGTTTTGCAAGGGCAAGATTTTCTTCAATACCCATGGTAGCAGCAGTTCCGGTCATGGGATCCTGAAATACACGTCCCAGATAAGCTGCTCGCTTGTACTCGGAAAGTTTGGTGACATCTGTTCCGTCAATGATGATCTGTCCCTCGTCTACTGGCCATACACCGGCAACTGCGTTCAGCATTGTGGATTTTCCGGCACCGTTGCCGCCGATGACAGTAACAAAGTCGCCTTCATTTAATTTCAGGGAAAGTCCGTTCAGAGCCACCTTTTCGTTGATGGTTCCTGGATTAAAGGTTTTATATATGTTTTTGATCTCAAGCATTGTTCTTACCTCCGCGTTTTGCTGGTTTTGCGAAATATTTTCCCTTCCAGTAAGGCACTGCCAGGAAGACAGCAACTACAAGTGCAGACAGCATTTTCAGAAGGTCAGTGTCGATACCCATCCAGATAACAGTCTGGAGAACCAGATAGTAGAGAATGGAACCAAATGCTACGGCCAGAAGACGGAGCGCGAAATTGCGGAAAATACGGCTGAAAATCGCTTCACCGATAATAACAGCAGCAAGTCCGATTACGATAGCACCACGTCCCATATTGACGTCTGCAAATCCCTGATACTGTGCAAGCAAGGCGCTGGAAAGAGCAACAAGTCCGTTGGAAATCATAAGTCCAAGTACTTTGCAAAAATCAGTGTTGATACCCTGTGCACGGGACATGTTTGGATTGCATCCGGTAGCACGGAGGGAACATCCAAGCTCTGTTCCGAAAAACCAGTAAAGAACTGCGATGATCACAACAATAAATAAAGCGACGATAAGAATTGTGTTCTGAGTGATCGGTACATTTTTTATACGGCGTAAGGAAATCAGAATCGGGTATTTATCAACGTTGATAGCCTGGTTTGCTTTTCCCATGATTTTCAGGTTAACAGAGTACAGGGAAAGCTGTGTCAGGATTCCAGCAAGGATGGCCGGGATTCCCATAAAGGTATGGAAAATACCGGTAACAAGACCAGCTGTCATACCAGCCAAAGTGGCAACTAAAAGAGATACCCATACGTTATGTCCGCTGGTCATCATCATGACGCAGACAGCACCTCCGGTACACATGGTACCGTCTACGGTCAGATCGGCGATGTCAAGGACACGGAATGTAAGATATACGCCAATAGCCATAATACCCCAGATCAGACCCTGGGCAGCGGCACCCGGAAGTGCCATGATTAAGTTTGCAATTTGCATGTCTTTATCCTCCTGCATGCGTGATTTGTTTGCTGGAGCGTGTTTGAAAAAACATTTTCGCAATTTGTACGCCCCACTGTGCGGTATATTTTGCCTGAATTCGGTTGTCGTAGCCCGTTACGACGACCTCACCCGGACAAAATCTCCCACAAATTGTGACACACATCTTGCAGAAAGCCTTTTACAAATACACTCTGGTGTTCACTGTGTGAACATCAACATTTGTTTTGTGGACAAATGTTTGAAAAAGACAGTTACTGGAATCTTTATAGTGTTTTGTATGTGGAGTAACTGGCTTTTTGTTATTTACGTAAACAGAAATATTCATTTTGGAAGAAATGCTATTTTATGCATAATTATGCATAAAATATACTTAAAAATACATTCCTTCAGAAACGACACAAACAGCGAGAGAGGCTTCCCTTCCCGCTGTCTGTGTTGATTACTGTCAGAGTCTTTTGACAAGCTCTAAAAGCAACTGAATGTCTAAATTAACTGTCAAACAAATATGAAAATTTTTATTGTGCATTACTGCATATGTTATAAACCAGTAATTATTCTGCGTCAGCACCGATTGCAACATAGTCATCCGGAACTTCAATTCCCAGCTCAGCACAGATGTCTGCATTGTATTCTTTTGTGAAGTTTGGTGCATATTCGATTGGCATTGTAGAGATATCTTCACCATCTTTCAGAATTTTAACTGCCATTTCACCAGTTGCTTTTCCAAGATCATAGTAGCTGATGGAAAGTGTAGCAACACCGCATCCGGAGCAGATTCCTTCTTCACCTGCGATTACCGGAACCTTTGCCGGAAGGCAGATGTTGTTGATCAGCTCTGTGTTGGAAGCTGCTGTGTTATCGGTAGGAACATAGATAACGTCACTGTCTGCAACTGCATTTGTTACAACAGAAGAAATATCGTTGGAGTCAGAGAATGCGTAGTATTCGCAAGTGTATCCAAGATCTTCAAGAGCTGCCTTCACCGTATCAACCTGATACTGGGAGTTTGGTTCTGCGGAGCAGTACAGAAGTCCTACAGTCTTAGCATCCGGGAAAAGTTCATTCAGCATTGCTGCCTGCTGGTCGAGAGGAGCAAGGTCTGAAGTACCGGAAATATTGCCGCCTACAGTACCATCAAAATCTGTAAGGTCAAGAGCTACGCCATACTCTGTAACTGCAGTTCCAAGAATCGGGATATCGCTTGTTCCGGCAGCAGCTGCCTGAAGAGAAGCAGTAGCATTTGCAAGGATAAGGTCTACGTTACTGGATACGAAGTTGTTGATGATCGTACTACATGTTGCGGAATCACCCTGTGCATTCTGCTCATCAAATGTTACGTTTTCTTCGCCAAGACCTTCTTTTACTGCATCTTCAAATCCCTGTGTTGCTGCATCCAGTGCTTCGTGCTGAACTAACTGGCAGATACCAATATTGTATGTTTTCTGCTCTTCAGCGTGTACGGTTACTGTACCTGCAAGACCTGCTACCATAGCTCCGGTCAGAATTACTGACAAAACCTTTCTTTTCATATTTTATTTCCTCCTTAAAAAGTGTTTTCGTGTTTTAAAGTGCTTTTTCTGCTTTAAAGTATTGCCTGCACAAAATAATACCGCTTTAAAGCGTAAAAGTCAAGTCGCTTTTGTAATTTTTTCACATATCCTAATAGAGAAATAGTATTTGAAAAGGAAATTTTGACATGCCATATTCTATTATGATTGACGCCGGGCATGGCGGCAACGACCCGGGAGCGGTATATAAAGGGCGCAGAGAGAAAGATGACAATTTTGCTCTGGCTATGGAGGTTGGAAGAATTCTGTCTGAAAACGGAGTTGATGTTTTATATACAAGAACTACAGATGATTACATTTCTCCTTTTGAGCGGGCAAGGCTGGCAAATGAGGCAAAAGTGGATTTTTTTATCTCTTTTCACAGGAACAGCAGCCCTGAGGTGAATCAGTATAATGGTGTAGAAGTGCTGGTTTATGATAAAAACGGAATTAAGTATGAAATGGCACAGAATATTGTAGGTGCTCTGGGCGAATTGGGATTCCGTGAAATTGGAGTTCAGGCAAGACCGGGCCTTGTTGTGCTGCGAAAAACAAAAATGCCGGCGTTGCTTATTGAAACTGGATTTTTAAATTCTGACAAAGATAATCAGCTTTATGATGAAAAAAATGCTGAGATCGCGCAGGCTATTGTCGGGGCGATTCTTGGAACTCTGGATCAGCAGCAGGGTGAAGAACCTTTGTATTACCGTGTACAGACTGGAGCTTTTCGCAAACGGGAAAATGCGGATCGAATGCTTTACTTGCTTCAGGAAAAAGGTTATCCGGCATATATTTTGCAGGATGGAGAACTTTATAAGGTTCAGGTAGGTGCATTTTTACAGCTGGATAATGCTATCCGTATGGAACAGAAATTGCGGGAGGATGGGTACTGTACGTTGATTGTGACGAAGTGAAAAGAAAGTAGAAAAAAGCAGGAAAAAAAGTTATAATGGAAAATCATAAGTGCAGGGGAAAGTCCTCTGGCAGAAAGAAGGAACAAAAGCGTGAATTATAATGAATTTATGAAAAATGTGGAGGAGTTTGTTTTTGCCGAGAGCCAGCCGGAAAAAGCAGATATCATTTTCGTGCCGGGAAATGGTTTCCCGGATATGGCAGAAAAAGCAGCTTCTTTATATAGAGAAGGATATGCCCCCTATATTTTGCCAAGCGGAAGATACAGTATTACACTTGGCAAATTTGCAGGTGTGCAGTCAAAAAAAGAAATATATGGTGGAGATTATGAGACGGAATGGGAATTCCTGAAAAATGTACTTTTGAAAAACGGAGTTCCGGAAGAGGCTATTCTGAGAGAGGATCAGGCTACCTTTACCTATGAAAATGCAATTTTTTCCAGGCAGGTGACAGACCTTCACAAAATTCAGGTGAAAAAAGCGATTCTGTGCTGCAAAACTTACCATGCCAGAAGATCATTGATGTATTATCAGCTTTTATATCCGGAGACGGTAATTATGGTATGTCCGGCCTGCCCGGATGGAATTACCAGGGAGAACTGGAGAGAGACAGAAACTGGTGTGGAGGCTGTTACCGGCGAAATAGACAGGATTGTCAAGCAGTTTTGTTTAATGCTGGGAAATCGGTGAGATAAGAAAAATCCGAATGATCCGTTTTGGAAACATTCGGATTTTTACAATTGAAATCTACCGGAAATACAGGCATTTGCAGGCTTGCAGATTATGAAAAAATCAGCAGTATGACAGATTTATTTATGCGTCAGCAGCTTCTGGATTTTCTTTATGCTCTGGCAGCCAGATATGCACCAGTTCAATACGGTTCTTATCCAGTTCATCTACAACAAGATGCATGCCGTCTTCCAAAGTGACAGATTCGCCCTCGCGTGGGAGGCAGTCAAGCTGTTCAATAATATATCCGCCTACAGAATCGTAGTCCTCTGATTCAAGTTTGGTACCCAGTGCTTCGTTGACATCATCCAGTTTGGCAGAACCAAGAACTTCATACTCCCGGCCAGGCTGAATCTCACGGATCGGTTCTTCCTCATCTTCGTCATATTCATCACGGATTTCACCTACGATTTCCTCCAGAAGATCCTCAAGAGTGACAAGACCGGCAGTGGAGCCGTATTCGTCGAGAACAATTGCAAGGTTTACGGAAGCTTTTCTCATTTCCATCATAAGATCTGTGGTACGCTTATATTCATAAGTGAAATATGGCTCACGGAGAATCTTGCGGATAGAAAACTGTTCATTTTCCGGATAGAGAAGAAGATCCTTAATATTGATAATTCCAATTACATTGTCTGTGTTATCCTCATAAACAGGAAAACGGGTGTGCATATCTTCTTTAAAAATATCCATAAGTTCCTGATAAGTGGAATCCACGTCAATAAAAGTCATGTCAATTCTGGGAATCATTACATCTTTGGCAGCAGAATCACCGAAATCAAACACATTGTAGATCATCTGCTTTTCTTCCCTCTCAATAACACCGTTTTCCTGCCCTGCATTTACCATAGAACGAAGCTCATGCTCTGTGATGGTGTCCTTCTTCGCATTGGGATCAACACGAAGGAGAAAAAGAATGCCGTTAGCCAGTTTTCCCACAATGTAAATAACCGGGGTCAGTACTGTCATAAGCGCATATATAGGTCTGGCATAGGTGAGCGCCAGATCATCCGCTTTCAGTGTGGCAATGGTCTTCGGGGTAATCTCGCCAAACAGAAGTACCAGTAATGTCATAACGCCGGTAGCCACGCCGATATACATGCTCCCAAATACTTTCATGGTAAAAGTGGTAGCAAGGGAAGAGGCTGCAATGTTTACAATGTTGTTTCCGATTAAAATTGTGCTGAGCATTTTTCCAGAATTGGAAATTATTTTCTCCAGGATAATGGCTCGCTTGTTTCCCTGTTCAGCCAGGGAATGGATCCGAATGCGGTTGGCAGCCGTCATGGATGTCTCCGCAGAGGAAAAGAAGGCGGACAACAGCACCAGAATCAGTATGGTGACCGCCTGTATAGGGACACTTGAATCCAAACTATATTCACTCCTTTTTTTATGTATTAAAAAGAATATACATGATTCAGGCTTAAAATGCAAGGAAAAAGTATTTGAGTTTATGGATTGCGAAAAGTAACGAAAAAAGTGGAATTGGGGGTGTCGAAAAAGAAAGAACTGTGTTATAATTCAGTTCGGTAAAAAAATAAATTATTACAAAATGTTTACAAAAGAGTAAAGATTTGATATAGTGTAGATTAAGGGCTGAATAAATAGCTACTGTGAATCACAGTGTGAAAATTCACCTGTTTATAATTTGAGATTGATTTTGGACAGTTGTACTGCCTTTGGATTATATAGATTTTATGATTGATGTGGATTTGGCTAGAGTGTGTTTGAAAAAGGCTTTCTGCAAGATGTGCGTCACAATTTGTGGGAGATTTCGCTCGAATGAGGGCGCCGTAGCGGGCTACGGCAACTGAATTCAGGTGAAATCTCCCGCAAAGTGGGGCGTGCAGATTGCGGGAATGATTTTTCAAACAGGCTCTAGGGATATGGGCAGTTACATTTAATATACATATTACGACAGAGGTGCCAGGATGAAAAAGAAGAAAAACGTTATGTACAGAAAAAGCGTATCATTACTTGCGGCAGCTGCGATGACAGCAGTACTTATGACAGGACAGGTTTATCCAGTAGTTGCATGGGGGCAGAATACAGAGACCAGACTTGAGAAATCCAGTCTGATTCCGGATAATATCACAATTGATCAGCCGATTGCTCTTTCGGAGGTGACATTGCCGAAAAGTGATTATGGAACGCTTTCCTGGGCGGATGATTCTTATATACCGGATAAAAGAGTGCAGACCTGCGAAGTAGTATTTAAACCAGCAGCAGACGTGGATCTTTCTTATATTTCCGGATGGGATTCTGAGAAAAAAGTTGTGAAAGGTAAGATCACAGTTGTTGTCAGCAGCATAGAAGAGAGTTCTGAAGATCAGCCTTCTGATACTGCTGCAGAGGTGGAAACAGGTGATGAGAGCAGTGAAGCATCTGTCCCGGATGACACAACTTCTGACAATAAAGATACAGATATAAAATCTGATGATGAGGCAGTTCCAGGTGAGAATCAGCAGAATGATTCAGAAACTTCAGGGAAGACAGAAGATCAGACTGAGAATGCGGAAAACAAGCAGAACAGTGAAGCAGATAAGAAAGAAGAAACCATCGAGAGCACTCCTGCTTCTAATGAAGCAAAATCTGAAGACAACACCGAAGCTGCTGCGGGAATTACAACCCCGGCAGAAAAAACAGAAGTAGCGGCTCCTGCAATGGAAGAAACTGTAGATTCTGAAGATATTCAGGAGGAAGCTGCAGAAGAGTCAAAAGCTGATACAGGTTCAGATACAGCCGCAGATAGCATAGAGAGTACAAATTCTGATAATGGTGAGGATGCAGCATCTGACAATGTGCAGACCGCAGATTCCTCAGATGATACTGGAAAACTGAACGAAACTTTTGGTGAGGTGATGCCTGGTGCTACCATTCTTGATGGTACAGGGGATTCTGTGAAAAATGAGAACACAGAAGAGAAAAAAGATACTGCAGATACAACGAACACCACGGATGTAAAAGACACAACAGACCCTACAGAGGATGACCAGAAAAATATATTTGATAATCCTCTTGACTTTACCACAGCGGATACAAGACCGGCAACTGCTGAGGACGATCTCACAGAAGAAGAGCAGGCTGCAAGGGCTGCTCAGAATCATAGTTGTGAGGGAATTTCTGTATCAGGCATAGATCTTCCCTGGTATGTCCAGTTCCAGGTGACCAGTGGTGAAAATTACGAATTTAAAAATGAAGATAATGCTACGATCTTCCAATCCTATGAATTTAAATTATGGGATCTGAAGAATAATACAGAGTATGAAATTCCGGATGGACAGTATGTAAGCGTAACGATTCCTGTCAAAGAAGGATATAAATATTCGATTGAGCATCTTCTTGATAATGGTGCGACAGAGACCATTATTCCCAGTGTAAACGGAAGCACCATGGTATTCAGCACACATTCTTTCAGCCCGTTTGGAATTGCAGGTTTTCGTCCAATCGTAGGAGAGGACATTGCAAATGGAGCGTATGGCGATGGAAGTACACCAACTCCTACACCTACTGTGACGATCAGTGGAACACCTACCCCGTCTCCATCTGTGACCGGAGCTGGTACGAATGGAACAAATGGATCCGGAACGGGTAAAACGGATAGCAATAGCGGAAATGAAACTGGTGGAAATACAGGTGATTCAAATGGAATCAGCAATGGAAATACAAATGGCTCTTCCAATGGGACTTCAGGAACCGGAAATGGTGGTTCTTCATCTGGTACCGGAAGCTCTGACGGCAGTGACAATTCCGGAACCAGCAATACACCAGGTGTGGCATCTGATGGAACTATAAATTCTGGCACAACAGATGGCAGTTCTTCAAATGGAACAGGTTCCAGTACAAATGCGGGACAGACTGCAGGAAACACTACAGGCAACACTGTAGGAAATACGGCTGCTACCTCAAACGGAAATAACGGTCAGAGTCAGACCTCAAATGCAGTAAAAACTGGTGACAACACCATGATCCTTCCCTTTGTGATCCTTGTGATCACTGCAGCCGCTGTGATCATTATTGTGATTATTGTCCGCAAAAAGAAAAGATAAAGCAGACAGGATAATTAAAACGGACATTCATAATCCATGAATAACGAAGCCAGCCCTTCCATATATTACATATGGGAGGGCTGTTTTTATGAAAGTAAAAGTCATTTTAAAATCTTTACTTTTTTCCTATGCAGTTACCGGAGCGTTTCTTTTGCTTCTGGCATTCCTTTTATTCCAGTTTGACCTGGGAGAAAAGCCTGTGTCAGCAGGAATTGTAGCTGTGTATATTTTGTCCTGTTTTTCAGGAGGCTTCATGTCAGGAAAAATTCTGCGCAAAGATAAGTATTTATGGGGAATTCTGGTAGGGGCTTTTTACTATTTGCTTTTGATTACAGTATCTTTTGTAGTGCAGGGAAAATGGGAAATGAGTCTGGTACATGCAGTAACTACTTTTTTTATGTGTCTGGGTGGTGGTGCTCTTGGTGGGATGTTGTCTTAGAGCGTGTTTGAGAAATCATTCCCGCATTTTTTGAAAAGATTCGCACTCTGTCCAATAAAAAATGCTTTAAAAATAAAAAAAAATATGATATACTAGGCAAAGATTATATACATAAGGAGGCTAATACTATGCAGCATATCAAAACATTAAATACAAAGAATCTGCAGAACACTGTAAAGAAAGGCGGCTGCGGCGAGTGCCAGACATCATGTCAGTCCGCATGCAAGACATCCTGTACAGTAGGAAACCAGAGCTGCGAGAACAAATAAGTCGGGCAACTGGAAACGTATGTAAGCAGCGGTGTAAAAGCCGCTGCTTATTCATGCAATAGGAAAGAACGAAAGGATATACTAACATGAGTCTGATTCACCGTTATCAGAACAATGGCTATAACATCGTGCTGGACATCAACAGCGGATGTATCCATGTTGTGGATGAAGTGACCTACGAAGTACTTCCTTATATGGAAGAAGGTCTGGATACAGCTGCCATTGTAGGAAAACTGGGAGATCAGTTTTCAGAAGAAGATATTAAGACATCAGTGGCAGAGTGTGAGAAGCTGAAAGCCGATGGCATGCTTTTCACCAGAGATGTATATGAGAATGCTATTGATACATTTACCAAGAACCGTCAGACAGTGGTAAAAGCGCTCTGTCTGCACATCGCCCATGATTGTAACCTTGCCTGTCGCTACTGCTTTGCAGAAGAAGGAGAGTACCACGGAAGACGAGCTCTCATGTCTTTTGAGGTAGGGAAGAAGGCACTGGATTTCCTGATCGCTAATTCAGGCTCCAGACACAATCTGGAGGTGGATTTCTTTGGCGGCGAGCCGCTTATGAACTGGCAGGTTGTTAAGGACCTGGTAGCATACGGCCGTGAGCAGGAGAAAATCCACAATAAAAAATTCCGTTTTACCCTTACTACCAACGGTGTTCTGCTGAACGATGAGGTAATGGAATTCTGCAACAAAGAGATGGGAAATGTGGTCCTCAGTATTGATGGCCGTAAGGAAGTTCACGATTTTATGCGCCCATTCCGCAAAGGGGCAGGAAGCTATGATCTGATTCTTCCGAAGTTTCAGAAATTTGCAGAGTCCCGTAACCAGGACAAGTATTATGTAAGAGGAACCTTCACTCATCATAATCTTGATTTCTCCCAGGATGTTCTTCATCTTGCAGACCTTGGATTCAAGCAGATTTCTGTAGAGCCTGTAGTGGCAGATCCATCTGAGGAGTACGCACTTCGGGAGGAAGACTTGCCGAAGATCATGGAAGAATACGACCTTCTTGCGAAAGAGATGATAAAACGCGAGAAAGAAGGCAAAGGTTTTAATTTCTTCCATTTCATGATCGACCTTACCGGTGGCCCTTGTGTATACAAGAGACTTTCCGGATGCGGAAGCGGCACAGAATATCTTGCCGTAACTCCATGGGGGGATTTCTACCCATGCCACCAGTTTGTTGGGGAAGAAGAATATCTGATGGGAAATGTGGATGAAGGGATTACGAGACCTGACATCCAGAAGGATTTCGGATGCTGCAATGTTTACACCAAGCCAGCCTGCAAGGATTGTTTTGCAAGATTCTACTGCAGTGGCGGATGCGCAGCAAACGGATATCATGCCCATAAGGATATCAGAAGCAATTATGAAATCGGATGCGAGCTCCAGAGGAAGCGTGTGGAGTGCGCCATCATGATAAAAGCTGCACTGGCAGAAGACTGATAGCACTTCGCCAGCTGCGAAGATTTCTGTCAGTCCCTGCTTTTGCGAAAAACAAAAAAGAAGGGACAGAACAATGAAAAAATCAAGAGGTATCTTAGTCCTGATCCTGACTGCCATCGTTACCGTATTCTTTTGCTATACGGCTGCTGTAGGTATTGGTCCTACAGGAACCGGTGCCATGAAGAATATCAAGACCGGACTTGATCTGGCTGGTGGTGTCAGCATTACATATCAGGCAAAGGACAGTAACCCAAGCAGTGAAGACATGAGCGATACTGTGTACAAGCTGCAGAAACGTGTTGAGCAGTACAGTACAGAAGCTCAGGTATATCAGGAAGGCTCTGACCGTATCAATGTAGAGATTCCTGGTGTAACAGATGCAAATGCTATTCTGGAAGAACTTGGCCAGCCAGGTTCCCTGTGCTTTATCACACAGCAGGATGAGGATGGAAACGCAAATTTCCAGGCAGATTCCAGCAGCGAGACCGGATACTCTCTGGCAAGAAGTCTTGACGAGATCCGTGCAGCCGGCTCTGTGGTTTTGGAAGGTACAGATGTGGCAGATGCTACAGGCGGTGCAATCCAGCAGCAGAATTCCAGCAGCAGAGAGTACGTGGTAGATCTGACTCTTACAGACGAGGGAAAAACAAAATTCGCAGAGGCAACTCAGAACAATGTTGGAAAACAGATCGCGATTATCTATGACAACGGCGTATTAAGCGCTCCAAGAGTAAATGAAGCCATCACAGGCGGTAAGGCACAGATCAGTGGTATGGAAAGTGTTGAGAGAGCACAGGAGCTTGCTTCCTATATCCGTATCGGATCCCTGAGCCTTGAACTGACAGAGCTTCGTTCCAGCGTTGTAGCTGCACAGCTCGGTGAAGAAGCAATCTCCACCAGCCTTATTGCAGGTCTGATCGGTCTGATCATCGTAATTCTGTTTATGATCATCGCTTACCGTGTACCTGGTGCAGTTGCAGGCCTTTCCCTGATTTTCTACACAGCGACCATTCTGCTTACCTTAAATGCATTTGACATTACCCTTACGCTTCCGGGTATTGCAGGTATCATCCTTGGCATTGGTATGGCAGTAGATGCGAATGTTATTATTTATGCACGTATCCGTGAGGAAATAGGTACAGGCTCTACCGTAAGATCCGCGATCAAAGCTGGTTTCTCCAAGGCTTTTTCCGCAATCTTTGACGGAAACATCACAACCCTGATCGCAGCATTCGTTCTGATGTGGCTGGGTACTGGTTCTGTTAAAGGATTTGCATATACACTGGCACTTGGTATTGTGATTTCCATGTTTACAGCTCTGGTATTTTCCAGACTTGTGATCAATGCATTATATGCAGTTGGCGTTCGCGATGAGAAATTCTATGGAAAGACTGAAGAGAAGAAAGTCATTAACTTTGTTGGAAAGAGAAGATTATGCTTCACCCTTTCCATTATCCTGATCCTTGCCGGACCAGCCACTATGCTGATCCACAAGGCTACAGGCGGAAAAGCCCTGAACTACAGCCTTGAGTTTTCAGGTGGTACTTCTACCAATGTCACCTTTAACGAAGATATGGACATTAAGACCATTGATTCTGAGGTTACACCTGTAGTGGAAGAGGTTACAGGAGATAAGAATGTACAGCCTACTAAGGTTGTTGGAACAAATCAGGTTATCATCAAGACACGTTCCCTGAATCTTGACGAACGTGAGGCACTGAATAAGGCACTTGTTGACAAGTTTGGTGTAGATGAATCCCTGATCCAGGCAGAGAGTATTTCCTCCACTGTCAGCAACGAAATGAGAAGAGATGCTGTAGTAGCCGTTTTTGTTGCCACTATTTTCATGCTTCTTTACATCTGGTTCCGTTTCAAGGATATCCGTTTTGCAGGCAGCGCAGTACTTGCACTTCTTCATGATGTTCTGGTTGTCCTTACATTCTATGCGATTTCCAGAATTTCCGTAGGAAATACTTTTATCGCTTGTATGTTGACTATCGTTGGTTATTCTATCAACGCCACGATCGTTATCTTCGACCGTATCCGTGAGAATCTTCACGGAAGCAAGCGCGTAGATGAGCTCGAAGAAGTGGTAAATAAGAGTATTACACAGACACTTACCAGAAGTATTTATACTTCCCTTACTACCTTTATCATGGTAGCTGTTCTTTATATCATGGGTGTATCTTCCATCCGTGAGTTCGCAGCTCCGCTGATGGTTGGTATTATCTGCGGTGCTTATTCTTCTGTATGCATTACCGGAGCCCTCTGGCTGGTAATGAAAAAGAAAATTGGTGGCGGACAGGCTCAGACTGTAAAAGCTACAGCTGGTGCTGCTCCGGTTAAACAGTCTGTTTCAAGTGCAAAGGCACCAAGTGCTCCAGCTGCAAATGGACAGACCCAGCCGAAGAAGAAAAATCGTAAGAGAGTTCAGGAGCGTCTTGCAGCCCAGGAGGCGGCTAAGAATGCTGAGAATGGTTCTTCTGAGGAAGACAGATAATTAAATGAACTTAAGCCAGGACAGGTGGAAACATCTGTCCTGGCTTGCTTTTTATGTAAAATTCTATTACTATTTAGTGGGTTGAAAAGTTCTTTAGGAGGGACGCATTTGGACAATGTGTATTACTCACTCGCCGGCGCAACGCTCCGATGAACTAATCGCTAACTGCGACTAATGCGTTCGGGAGAGCCCTCACGCATAAGTCTCCGTAAGCGCTGGATTTCATCTGCGCTAAAAACGCGCCTGAAATGGCTCGCTGGAGTAATACACATTGCCCAAATGCTGTGTGTCGGCTGGGACTGATTCTATTTAGGAACTTTTAACGAGGAAGAGGGGGAGTGATTGGTTTTCTGATACTTTCTTGGCAATGATGGATTAGAAAAAAACAATAAAGCTGCGAAGTACCAACCATCTAAATGAGGTATCGAAGACACATATAATAATATGTCAAGTTCTTTGTTTGCAAAACAGCCCTAAAAATGTGCAAATACTTCATAGAAATTGTAAAAGCCGCTAATTTCCGGCAAGATTTCCATAAACTTTCGTTTCCGATATAGTATATGGAAGCCAGTCACTCACCCTCCCCACCTGTTGAAAGTTCCTATGTACAAATAAGTCCTAGCCAGTACACAGCATTCGGGCAATGGTGATTGCTCCAGCGAGCCATTTCAGGCGCGGTTTTAGCGTAGGCGAAATCCACTGCTTACGGAGACTTAATCGTGAAGGCTTTCCTGAACGATTTAGTCGCAGTTAGCAGTTAGTTCGCTGGAGCGTTGCGCCGGCGAGTGAGCAATCACCATTGTCCGAGTGCGTCCGCCTTGAACAACTTTCAACACACTAAATAGCAATACAATTTACAACAGGAGACAAAGCATGGAAAAATGGGTATTAGCGGCGAAAAGAGCTGATTTTCAGAAGATTGGCCGGAAGTATGGAATAGATCCGGTGATCGCCAGGATTATTCGGAACAGGGATATTACAGAAGATGCAGAAATTAATCAGTATCTGAACGGAACCCTGGATGACATTCCATCCTGGAAAAGTCTGAAGGATATTGACAAAGCTGTGGAAATTATTTCGCAAAAAATAGATCTGGGAACCAGGATGAGAATTATAGGAGATTATGATATTGACGGTGTAACTGCAACTTATATTCTGTTAAAAGGATTTAAACGCCTGGGGGCGAATGTAGATACCTATATTCCGGACCGCATTGCAGATGGATATGGAATTCATAATCATCTTATAGAGAAAGCAAAAGAGGATGGAGTAGATACGATCGTGACCTGTGACAATGGAATTTCGGCTGCAGATCAGATTGCATTTGCAAAAAAAATGGGCATGACAGTGGTAGTGACGGATCACCACGAGGTCCCTTTTGAAGATACAGAAGAAGGGCGAAAATACAAGCTTCCTCTGGCAGATGCAATTATCAATCCAAAACAGTCTGACTGTACGTATCCAAATAAAAATATCTGTGGCGCAGTGGTTGCAATGAAACTGGTTTTTGCATTGTATGAAAAATATGGAATCCCGGAGAGTGAGAAAGAAGATTATCTGGAACCTGCGGCTATCGCTACAGTTGGAGATATTATGGACCTTCAGGGAGAAAACCGTATTCTTGTAAAAGAGGGACTTTTACGTCTGCCTCATACAAAAAATAAGGGACTGAAAGCTTTGATAAGAGCAATTGGTCTGGAAAATCAGAAAATCAGTTCCTACGATATTGGTTTTCGCCTTGGTCCGTGCATTAATGCCAGCGGAAGACTGGATACAGCCATGCGCTCCCTGTCCCTATTACAGTGTGAAGATGAAGAAGAGGCTGCAAAGCTTGCAAACGATCTGAAAGCATTGAATGACAGCCGTAAGGCACTGACGGAACAGGGTACAGAAGCTGCCTACAAGCTGATAGAGGGCAGCAATCTGAAAAATGACAGAGTAATGGTTGTATTTTTGCCGGATTGTCATGAGAGTCTTGCAGGAATCATAGCAGGAAGAATCCGTGAAAAATATCACAAGCCTGCTTTTGTTCTTACAAGAGGGGAAAAATCGGTGAAAGGCAGCGGCAGATCTACAGAAAATTATTCCATGTATGAGGAGCTTGTAAAATGTGACAGTCTGTTGCTCCAGTATGGTGGCCATCCTATGGCAGCAGGTCTTTCTATAGAAGAAGCAAATGTGGAAGCATTTCGCCGTCAGCTCAATGAAAACTGCACCTTGACAGAGGAAGATATGATCCCAAAAATCGTGATCGATGTACCAATGCCCATTTCTTACATAAACGAGAATCTGATCCGTCAGCTCTCTGTTCTGGAACCCTTTGGAAAAGGAAATGCGAAGCCTGTTTTTGCCCAGAAAAATCTCCGCGTTTTAAAAACCGGAATATATGGAAAGACTCAGAATACAGTGAAATTGCAGCTGATGGACGAATCCGGCACGGTGATGGATGGGGTTTACTGGGGCGAGGCAAAGGAGTTTGCAGAGTTTGCAAGGTCTCATGGAACTATTTCTGTAACCTATTATCCGAAGATCAACTCCTATATGGGAAGAGACTCTTTGCAAATTGTCATACAAAATTATTGCTAAAAAGGGGATAATCATGTAAAACCACGAAAAATGCAGTATTTCCAGTGAGCCTGTCGGTTTTGCGTTGATTCCCGATTTAAAAAGTGTTATACTAAAAAATATTTATGATGCTAGAGCATGTGTGAAAAAGGCTTTCTTTTTTTAAACACGCTCTGGGGTGGCTGAGGCTTTCCCCACAACATCCATTAATCTGAGGAGGCTATTATGAAAAAAATAGAAGAATATATAAGAAGTATACCTGATTTTCCAGAACCAGGCATTATTTTCAGAGATGTTACCAGTATCCTTCAGGACGCAGACGGACTGAAGCTTGCAATTGATTCCATGCAGGATTGTCTGAAGGATGTGGATGTGGATGTAATAGTGGGAACAGAATCCCGTGGATTCATTTTTGGAATGCCAATTGCTTATAATCTTCATAAGTCTTTTGTACCAGTACGTAAGAAAGGAAAACTCCCATGTGAGACCGTTTCTGCAAGCTATGATCTGGAATATGGCAAAGCTGAGATTGAGATTCACAAGGATGCCATTAAGCCAGGACAGAAGGTAGTTATCATTGATGATCTGATCGCAACAGGCGGTACAGTTGAAGCTGCAGCGAAACTGGTAGAGCAGCTTGGTGGAGTGGTAGTGAAGATCGTATTTCTGATGGAACTTGCAGGTCTTGAGGGGCGTAAGAAACTGGAGAAATATGACGTTGCTTCTGTAATCCGTTATGAAGGTAAATAAAGGATGTGTCTGTTTCGCCAGATTCCCCCGGGAAAACAGGTGGGCGGATGCTGACGCAGATAGTATTTAAACAGGCAGGTGTGAAATATGGCTGATATTGTTAACGAGCAGGGCAAGGAGCCTGAAGTATCAAAAGAGGATATGGAGAAGCTGGAGTCTGTGAAGAAAGCAGATGCAGCTGTAAAATCCATGCACGACTTTACAAGCCCTGAAGTATTATATAATGAGCTGATTGCCAGCATAAAGAAATATCATCCTTCTACGGACATAACCATGATCCAGAAGGCATACGAGACTGCAAGGGAAGCCCACAAGGATCAGAAGAGAAAGTCCGGGGAACCCTACATTATTCATCCTTTATGTGTTGCCATTATTCTGGCGGATCTGGAACTGGACAAGGAGACCATTGTAGCAGGCCTTCTTCACGATGCTGTTGAAGATACCTGGATGACCTGTGATGAGATCACCAGAGAATTTGGTCCTGAGGTTGCGCTTCTGGTAGATGGGGTAACTAAGATCGGTCAGCTGTCCTATTCCAAGGATAAAGTAGAGCTACAGGCAGAGAGCCTTCGCAAGATGTTCCTTGCCATGGCAAAGGATATCCGTGTTATTCTGATCAAGCTTGCAGACCGTCTTCATAATATGCGTACTCTTCAGTACATGACTCCTGAGAAACAGAAGGAGAAGGCAAGAGAGACGATGGACATCTATGCGCCTATCGCACAGCGTCTTGGTATTTCCAAGATCAAAGTAGAGCTGGATGACCTTTCCCTGAAATATCTGAAACCAGATGTTTATTATGATCTGGTTGAGAAAGTAGCACTTCGTAAAAGCGTCCGTGAGGAATTCGTAGGGAATATTGTCAAGACTGTGCATCAGCATATGGTAGAAGCCGGAATTAAGGCACAGGTTGACGGTCGTGTAAAACACTTTTTCAGTATCTATAAAAAGATGGTAAATCAGAATAAGACGATTGATCAGATTTACGATCTGTTTGCAGTGCGTATCCTGGTAGATACAGTGAAGGACTGTTATGCGGCACTTGGTGTGATCCATGAGATGTATAAGCCAATTCCAGGACGTTTCAAGGACTATATTGCAATGCCCAAACCAAATATGTACCAGTCTTTGCATACCACGCTGATCGGACCGAATGGACAGCCTTTTGAAATTCAGATCAGAACCTTTGAGATGCATAAGACTGCCGAGTACGGTATTGCTGCACATTGGAAATATAAAGAGGCTTCTGACGGTAAGGCTTCCTCAGGCAATCGTGAGGAGGAGAAGCTGAACTGGCTGCGCCAGATCCTGGAATGGCAGAGAGACATGTCTGATAATAAAGAGTTCATGAGTCTTCTGAAAAATGATCTGGATCTGTTTGCAGACAGTGTATACTGCTTTACTCCGCAGGGAGATGTGAAAACCCTTCCTAACGGCTCCACCCCCATTGATTTTGCATACAGCGTGCACAGTGCTGTAGGAAACAAAATGGTAGGTGCCAGGGTAAATGGCAAACTGGTGCCCATTGAATACCGGATCCAGAATGGTGACCGTATTGAAATCATTACTTCCCAGAATTCCCAGGGACCAAGCCGTGACTGGCTGAAGGTGGTCAAGAGCACACAGGCCAGAAATAAAATCAATCAGTGGTTCAAGAAAGAACTGAAGGAAGATAATATTCTGAAGGGCAAGGAAATGCTTGCCCAATATGCCAAGAGCAAGGGCTTTAAATTCGCTAATTACACCAAGACTCAGTATCTGGACGCAGTCCTTCGTAAATATGGTTTCCGTGACTGGGATTCTGTACTTGCCGCCATCGGACATGGCGGACTGAAAGAGGGACAGGTATTTAATAAGCTTGTAGAAGCTTATGATAAAGAGAATAAAAAGAATCTCACAGATGAAGAAGTTCTGGAGGCAGCAGCCGCAGAGAATCAGGATAAGAAGCATCATATCAAGAGCAAGAGCGGCATTGTAGTACGGGGCATTCATGACGTTGCAGTACGCTTCTCCAAATGCTGTAATCCGATTCCCGGTGATGAGATTGTTGGATATGTTACAAGAGGCCGTGGTGTTACCATTCATCGAACTGACTGTGTAAATGTGATGAATATGTCTGAAATGGACAGAAGACGTCTTCTGGAAGCAGAGTGGCAGGATCCGGAGATCAAGCCGGATGAGCATTACATGGCTGAGATCAATGTATATGCTAATAATCGTACCGGTCTTCTGGTTGATATTTCCAAGATCTTTACAGAGCGTAAGATTGACATCCGAAATATTAACTGCCGAACAAACAAGCAGGAGAAGGCCACTATTTCTGTAAGCTTTAACGTCAGCTGTAAGGATGAACTGAATTCCCTTATCGAGAAGATACGTCAGCTGGAAAGTGTTTTGGATGTAGAAAGAACTACAGGCTGAGAAACAATGGAAATGTGAACTGGTTGGAGATATACAGTACGTTGAGCATTGGATGGTATGTTACCGGTCAGGACACGGACAATAACGGAATAATAACATAAATGGCATATCAGCTGCCATGAAAGGATAATCTATGGGAAAACTTGAATTACAGCAGATGGTTCTTGGCCCTGTATATACCAATTGCTACTTTTTAAAAAATAAAGAAACCGGTGAAGCGCTGATCGTTGATCCGGCAGATTCACCGAAGAGAATTTTTCAGAAGGTGGAAGATATGGGTGCAAAGCCGGTAGGAATCCTTCTGACTCATGGCCATTTTGACCACATTATGGCAGTACAGGCTGTGAAAGCTGAGTATCAGATTCCGGTTTATGCCTGCCGCCAGGAAGAAGAAATGCTTCGGGAGCCTTCTGTGAATATGACTGACCGGATGCATAAACCATGTTCTGTGCGTCCTGATGTTTTTCTGGAGGACCTGCAAGTATTTGAAGCTGCTGGATTTTCTATTCAGATGCTCCACACTCCAGGACACACGAAAGGAAGCTGTTGCTACTATCTGAAAGACGAAAGGGTTCTGTTCAGCGGGGATACATTATTCTGCGGTTCTGTTGGAAGAACGGATTTTCCAGGCGGCAGTTCCCGTGAAATCCGGGAGAGCCTTCATAAGCTGTTAAATGCCCTTCCAGATGAAACAAATGTTTATCCGGGGCATGATACATCTACAACTATCGGTTACGAAAAGAGGTACAATCCATTTGTGTAAAATAGGAATCCTGCTGCTTGACAGGGATTTCGAGCATGATATATATGAATTAATAAAAGCATTTTATCCGGAAGGAGATATCCACAGCCTCTACGAAAAAGACGAAGAGGAGTACGATATCTTCTTTACTGTGAAAAAAGAAAATGACAATTTTGTTATAAAATATGAGACGAAGGATCAAAAAGGTGTTGCCAGCGCAGAGGTGATCCGGGGGGCAGACGGGGATTCCAGTCAGGAAACTCATGAGAAACTCATGGATGCCCATGAGCTTCGTAAAGCCAACAAGGACAGTCTGAAATATGCACTGTACAATGTTCTGGTGAAGCTTACCGGCAGAAACCTTCCATGGGGGAATCTTACGGGAATCCGTCCGGCCAAGCTTGCCATGGGGATGATCGAGAGTGGTATGAAAAATACCGAGATCGCACAGGAAATGCGGGAGCGTTATCTGGTAAGCGCAAAGAAAACTGCTCTTGCCATCACCATAGCAAACAGGGAGCGGGCACTTCTTCAGGATATTGATTATGAGCATGGTTACAGCTTATATGTAGGTATTCCCTTTTGTCCAAGTATCTGTTTGTATTGTTCCTTCAGCTCCTACCCTTTGAAGCTCTGGGCAAAAAGAGTAGATGAATATCTGGATGCTTTATGTCTGGAAATTCGCGAAACGGCCAGGATGATGAAGAACTACAAGCTGGATACGATCTATATCGGCGGAGGCACACCTACCACGTTAGAGCCGTATCAGCTGAAAAGGCTTCTTGAACAGCTGGGAGAGTCCTTTGGTTTTGATGGACTTGTAGAATTTACCATTGAAGCTGGCAGACCAGACAGTATTACAAGGGAGAAGCTTGAGACAATTAAAGAATTTCCTGTGACCAGAATTTCTGTTAATCCCCAGACCATGAATCAGGATACTCTGGAAATCATTGGAAGACGTCATACTGTGGCACAGACCATAGAAGCTTTCCATCTTGCCAGAGAACTGAATTATAACAATATTAACATGGATCTCATTGTAGGACTGCCTGGAGAGGATATTTCCAAGGTGAAATACACATTGGAGAAAGTAAAAGAGCTTTCCCCGGACAGCCTTACCGTACATTCTCTGGCTGTGAAGCGTGCAGCACGCCTGAATATGTTTAAGGACAAATATCAGGAGATGACATTTGAAAATAACCAGGAGATCATGGATCTGACACAGCAGACTGCATATTCCATGGAAATGGGACCTTACTATCTGTACCGTCAGAAGAATATGAAGGGAAATTTTGAAAATGTAGGCTATGCAAAGGTTGACAAAGCCGGGATTTACAATATACTGATTATGGAAGAAAAACAACCGATCATTGCTCTTGGAGCAGGCGGTTCTTCCAAACTGGTCTTTGACCATGGCAAACGTATTGAGCGGGTGGAGAATGTGAAAGATGTCACAAGCTATATTGCCCGTATTGATGAGATGATTGAAAGAAAGCGAACAGGAATTGGAACCTGGTTGTAGGAGGGAGGGAAAATTCTTGGAAAAGCTTTCCAGTGAACAGTCAGAAACATCCGACAGAGTTCTGGAATTTGATTTATCAGCAGAGTTAAGGCATGGAATCGCAGTGAGTAATCTGGCGTACGCGTTAAGTAAGGAGCTTGGACTTCCTCATGAGCAGTGTTACGATCTTGCAATTGCAGGAATGCTTCACGACATAGGAAAGCTGAAACTGAGAAGCTATATCAACGGGCAGGAAAGTAATCCCATGGTAATTGAGGAATTGAAATATGTCCGCATGCATTCTACACTTGGCTATGAGGAACTGAAAGACCAGGGCTATTCGGATTTTGTTCTTGAGAGTATTCTTTATCATCATGAAAATTACGATGGAAGCGGTTATCCGTCCAATCTGGCAGGGAAGGAGATTCCCATTGGTGCCCGGATTCTTCGTGTATGCGATGTATTCTGTGCATTGAGTCAGGAGCGGTCTTACCGCAAGGCTTTTGATAAGCATACTGTGATGGAATTGATGATAGATGAAATAAAAAACTTTGATCTGGAAGTATTTCTTGCATTTCAAAGAGTAGTACACGCCAGCCAGGCTGGTAAATAAGGAGGACACATGGCATTAAAGAAGAAGCCGGTTACCGGCATGAAAGATATTTTACCAAAGGAGATGGAAGTCCGTAACTACGTTACAGGACTGATCCGTGAGACATATGGTTCCTTTGGATTTACTTCAATTGAGACTCCGGGAGTGGAGCACATTGAGAACCTGTGCAGCAAACAGGGCGGTGATAACGAGAAGCTGATTTTCAAAATCTTAAAAAGAGGTGAGAAGCTGAAACTTGACCAGGCAAAAGAAGAAGCTGATCTTGTGGATTCAGGTCTTCGCTATGATCTGACAGTACCTCTTTCCAGATATTATTCAAATAACTCTAATGAACTGCCTGGACCATTTAAGGCACTTCAGATGGGATATGTATGGAGAGCTGATCGTCCGCAGAGAGGACGTTTCCGTCAGTTTATGCAGTGTGACATTGACATTTTAGGTGAGCCTACTTATATGGCAGAAATCGAGCTGGTACTTGCGACTACTACACTTCTTGGCAAGCTTGACTTCCATAATTTCACTATCCGTATCAATGACCGCCGTATTCTGAAGGCTATGGCTGAGTATAGCGGATTTCCGAAGGAAAGCTTTGATACTGTATTTATCATTCTTGACAAAATGGATAAGATTGGTCTTGAGGGCGTAGCGAAAGAACTGGAAGAGGAAGGCTTTGCAAAAGAAAGCATTGATACTTATCTTGCGATGTTTAAAGAAATCAGCTCAGATATCCAGGGCGTAAGATATTGCAAGGAGAAACTGGCAGATGTTCTTGATGAACAGATCGCAGCAGATCTCGAGACGATCATTTCCACTGTGGAAGCTGTGAAGACTGCTGACTTTAAGATGGCATTTGATCCTACACTGGTTCGCGGCATGTCTTATTACACCGGTCCGATCTTCGAAATTTCCATGGATGAGTTTGGCGGCAGCGTTGGCGGCGGCGGACGTTATGATGAGATGATTGGTAAATTTACAGGAAACAATACAAGTGCATGCGGATTTTCTATTGGATTTGAGCGTATTGTTATGCTCCTTCTTGAAAGAGGATATCAGATTCCTACAGCAAAGACTAAGAAGGCATATCTTATTGAGAAAAATATGCCGTCAGACAAGCTGATTGAGATTTTCCGTCAGGCAGAAGAAGAGAGAAAGACCGGAGTTCAAGTCAATATCTCTATTATGAAGAAGAATAAGAAATTCCAGAAAGACCAGATGACAGCTGAAGGCTATACGGAATTTGTGGAATTCTTTAAACGCTGATAAAGAGATTTAACGTGTTGTTTTTGAAAAACAGCCGTCAATGATATTTTATGGATTATTTAAAGCAATACAGCTGAATGGTTCATAATCTGAGAAAGCTGGGGGAAACCCCATAGAATAAGGAGGCGCCTTAAAATGGCTGAGAGTATGCAGGGACTGCACAGAACCTGTCGATGTGCAGAAGTGACCACACAGATGGTAAGCAGCGAAGTAACACTTATGGGATGGGTTCAGAAAGCAAGAGATAAAGGAGGAATCATTTTCGTAGATTTACGTGACCGCAGTGGTATTATGCAGCTGATCTTTGAAAATGGTTCCATTGATGAGGAAGGCTTTGCCAAAGCCGGCAAGCTGAGAAGTGAGTTTGTGATCGCAGTTACCGGAACCGTTGAGAAACGTGGTGGTGCAGTAAATGAGAATCTTGCAACAGGTGAGATCGAAGTGAGAGCAAAATCTCTCCGTGTTCTTTCCGAGGCAGAAGTTCCGCCATTCCCGGTTGAGGAGAACAGCAAAACAAAAGAGGATGTACGTCTGAAATACCGTTACCTTGACTTAAGACGTCCGGATCTCCAGAGAAACCTGATCCTGAAGAGCCGTGTAATGCAGCTGACAAGATCCTTCTTTACAAACGAGGGATTCCTGGAGATTGAGACTCCTATGCTTGGAAAGAGTACTCCTGAAGGTGCAAGAGATTATCTGGTGCCATCCCGTGTACATCCTGGCTGCTTCTATGGTCTGCCGCAGTCACCGCAGCTGTACAAACAGCTTCTGATGTGTTCCGGATATGACAGATACATCCAGATTGCAAGATGCTTCCGTGATGAGGATCTTCGTGCTGACCGTCAGCCGGAGTTCACACAGATCGATATGGAGCTTTCTTTCGTAGATGTAGATGATGTAATCGATGTAAATGAGAGATATCTTTCCTACCTGTTCAAAGAGGTTCTTGGTATCGATGTGAAACTTCCAATCGAGAGAATCACATGGCAGGAAGCAATGGATCGTTTCGGTTCTGATAAACCGGATATGAGATTTGGCATGGAGCTTCATGATGT
This sequence comes from Ruminococcus sp. 1001713B170207_170306_F1, assembly GCF_015668065.1. Classification (NCBI taxonomy): domain Bacteria; kingdom Bacillati; phylum Bacillota; class Clostridia; order Eubacteriales; family Oscillospiraceae; genus Ruminococcus; species Ruminococcus sp. 1001713B170207_170306_F1. Next base: position 33,808 of record NZ_JADPEX010000008.1, read on the forward strand.
AAGCGATATTGTGAAGAACTGTGGATTCTCCGTATTTACAGGTGCTCTTGAAGCTGGTGGAAGCGTTCGTGGTATCAACGCAGAAGGCCAGGGCAGCATGCCTCGTAAGAAAATTGATAAGTTAGTAGAGTTTGCCAAGGGATATGGTGCAAAAGGTCTTGCATACATTGCAATCGCAGAAGATGGCACCAGAAAGTCTTCCTTTGCCAAGTTTATGACAGATGAGGAGATGGATGCTCTTGTAGCTGCTATGGACGGTAAAGCAGGTGACCTGCTTCTGTTTGCAGCGGATAAGAAGAAACTGGTTTATGATGTTCTTGGCGCACTTCGTCTGGAGCTTGCAAAACAGATGGATCTTCTTGACAAGAACGAATACCGCTTCGTATGGGTAACGGAGTTCCCGCTTCTTGAGTGGAGCGAGGAAGAAAACCGTTTCACAGCTATGCACCATCCATTTACAATGCCGATGGATGAGGATATCTCGCTTCTCGACACAGATCCGGGCGCTGTTCGTGCGAAGGCTTACGATATTGTACTGAATGGTAACGAGATCGGCGGCGGCAGTGTTCGTATCCATCAGGATGATATTCAGGAGAGAATGTTTAAAGAGCTTGGATTTACCCCGGAAGCTGCCCATGAGCAGTTCGGATTCCTTCTGGATGCATTCAAATACGGAGTTCCGCCTCACGCCGGACTGGCTTATGGTCTTGACCGTCTGGTTATGCTCATTGCCAAGGTTGACAGTATTCGTGACGTAATTGCATTCCCGAAGGTAAAAGATGCATCCTGTCTGATGACTCAGGCACCGCAGCGCGTAAGCGAAGCACAGCTGGACGAGCTGGGACTTGAAGTTGAGAAAGAAGCTGCTCCAGAGACTGAGGAATAAGAAAAGAAATACAACAAGAGATAACTTAGTTTATAACTTGGAATAAGCTGACTGAAAAATCCTGCCTGCAAAAATGGGTGGGATTTTTCTTATGGAAGAATGTTGTCACGCTCTGGCAGGCATGGACTTTGGGTTCGCTGTCAGCACAAATAAAAACGCCCCTGCACAAGTTTGCAGAGGCGTAAATTTTAACTATATCATCCGTTGGTTTCCTGCTTGTCTTCTACCGGGCTGGAACTTAAAGTTCCAAACAATGCCTGTCCGAACACAGTTCCTGCGTCTTCCAGTTTCCAGGAAGCACCGTCGTTGATCAGTGTGAAAGTCGTTTCCACTGTTTTAGTAGCTGTATTTTCTTCAATATATTCAAGAAGCAGACTGTAGGACTTTTCATATCGTTTTTGAGCACCGTCGATAACAGCATCCACAGAGGCAAGATAGGTATCCAGCTCCTTCTGATAATTTTCCAGAATAGCATCGCTGTCAAAGGTGGTAATATTGGCTGTAACTGTGGCTGTATAGCCGGAAACAGTGGTTTCCCCAATAGAATAATCAAAGGTGGAGTGAACCTGTTTTACCAGTGCTTCTGCCAGACTGATCTTTGCAGGATCTTCTGTGCTGATAATGGAATCTGCATTTAAATAATTGCCCAGTTCCTCTGTTGACATATTTTTCAGGGTATTCAGATAAACTAAGATTGTGTCTTCCGGTGATAAAATATCCGGGTCTGTGAGATTGTTCATAAGACCGCCGACAAGGTCGTTTTCCAGTGTATTGGTGCGCCGGATCTCCCAACTGGTTTCGCCGTCTTTATCTGAGGCGTCTAAGGAGATGGTGCAGTTACGCTCCACAGTCTGATAGTCATTACTCTTAAGCAGTTCATCCAGAAGCATGTAGCGTTCTTCAAGGGAAATAGTCTGTTCTGTGGCTTCCTCAGAAGAAGCGGACTGGGAAATTTCATGCTTCAGCTGCGCCTTGGAAAAATCCTCAGCAAGCGCATGGGCATCCAGAGTGACCAGCCTGAGATTCGCCTGTGCGGATTGTCTGTCCTTGTCTACGTTAACATCCAGAATTTTATAGTCAAAATCCTGGAAAAAGAGAGAAAAGACTTCTTCAATATCAGAAGAAATAGCGATATCTTCGGGTTCACCGGGGAAAAGCTCCTGGTAGGAGATGTATTTCTGTGTGGTAATGGAATCCAGATTCTTTAGCTGATCCAGTTCCTGCTTTACTGCGTCCTCGATTTTTTTCTCCTCTTTGCCGGTACAGCCGCACAGTGAAAAAGTGCAGAGAAGCAAAAGAAGAGGAAGCAGAAATCTGACTGACTTCATACAGGGTTCTTTCCTTTCAAATTATTACGTAAAATGTTTATAAAACTTTTTTATTATACCATTTTTTTTCATAAAAGTCAAAAATGCCTAAAATTTAGACGATATTTCTAAAAAAAAAGTGAATAAATTGTGAAAAATGCATTATCAGCTTAGAACACTTTTCTTTTGAGGCTGAATCTGTTATTATAAACAGGGTAAATGCAGATGACAGATGTGGAAATATATCTGTTATAATTGCAAAAGATATTGAAAAACCATTGAGTTATCGTATAGGAGGTAACCATGAAGAAAAAAGGTTTTGTCATCGGAGGGCTGATTATTCTTGCTGGAGCAGCTGGTGCCGGTGGCTGGTATTACTATAAAGAAAATTATGGGGATTCTGCAGCGGCTTCTGGTGAAGTTGCATATGTGACTAAGATCAGCACTCTTCTTGGAGAAGATTCCGGAGTGCTGAACCGGTTCGCAGGCGTGGTAGAACCTCAGGAGACGGTAAAGGTAAATATTGAGAACAATCGGACTGTTACCGAAGTAAAGGTGAAGGTTGGAGATGAGGTAAAGAAGGGACAGTTGCTTTTTGAATACGACCTGAGCAGTATCCAGGACAGCCTGAAGGAAGCGCAGCTGGCTCTTGACCGGTTGAAGAATGAAGCCCTCAGCCTTAATCAACAAATTTCCACTCTTGAGAAAGAGAAAAAGAAAGCCAATAAGAACAGCCAGCTTTCTTATACCATTGAGATTGAGACGAATAAGATGAATCTGAAGAAGAACGAATATGACCAGGTGAGCAAGCAGGCAGAGATTGATAAGCTGCAGGCAGCTACCACCAATACAGAAGTACGAAGCGAAATCGACGGAGTCATCCAGAAAATTGATACCAGTAAGCTGGGAAGCGATGATGGAGATACTCTGGATGACAGCATGGGAGCTGATTCCGGAAGTGATTCTTCTGATAATTCTTTTATCACTATTCTCAGTACAGGTGCTTACCGTATTAAGGGGCAGGTAAATGAGCAGAACCGTAATACGGTTGTTCCAGGCTCAGCAGTTATTGTGCGTTCCAGAGTTGATGAGAATCAGATCTGGCATGGAACTATGGGGGCTGTGGACGAGCAGAATTCTACGAACAGCAGTAGCAGTAATTCCTATTTTGGAATGTCCAGCGGTGATGATACTACAAGTTCCAGTACCTATCCTTTCTATGTGACACTGGATTCCTCAGAGGGGTTAATGCTGGGTCAGCATGTATACATAGAGATGGACGAAGGACAGGAAGACCAGAAGACAGGCATCTGGCTGGGAGACTACTATATTGTAGATGCAGATACAGAAAACCCATATGTGTGGGCTGTAGATTCCAAGGGAAGGCTGGAGAAGCGCTCCGTTGTTCTTGGACAGCATGATGATGATCTTTCAGAATATGAGATCGCAGATGGCCTTAAAGAAGATGACAGTATTGCGTTCCCATCAGACAGCCTGGCAGAGGGAATGCGGACAAAGGACGTATCTGAGATGACAGATGAGGATCTGGAGGCTGTTGATATGGAAAGTAACCTGGATGGCAGTGAGTACTCAGACGGGGATACCATGGAGCCTATGGATGGAGACTATTCCAGTGCGGACTTTGAGACAGGTGTTTCTGATGAAAGCATGGATGCAGCCATTGATGGTGATTATACAGACTTTTCAGAAGATTCCTCAGATGAAGATTTTACAGAGGATGATTCAGAAGATTTTACTGATGAGAGCATTGATGAGCCTGGACAGTATGGTTCTGGTGATACGGAGGCCGCAGGATGATACTTGAACTGAAGGGGATTTATAAAGATTACCAGCAGGGAAAAATGATTGTCCCCGTATTGAAGGACGTAAACTTTTCCATGGAAGAGGGCGAATATGTAGCCATTATGGGACCTTCCGGTTCTGGTAAATCTACATTGATGAATATAATCGGTTGTCTGGATCAGGCAACCAAGGGAACTTTTTTCCTGGATGGGCAGGACATCAGCAAATGTTCTGAGAATGAGATGTCAGATATCCGTCTGAACAAGATTGGATTTGTATTTCAGAGTTTTCATCTTCTTCCGAGGCAGTCTGCTATTTCCAATGTGGAAATGCCGCTGAACTATGCTCATGTGCCGAAGAAGGAGCGACGCGAGCGCGCTTTTGCCGCACTTGACCGGGTTGGGCTTGCAGACCGTGTGGATTTCAGACCCAATCAGCTCTCAGGGGGACAGATGCAGCGAGTTGCCATAGCCCGTGCCATTGTAAATAATCCAAGACTTCTTCTGGCTGATGAGCCTACCGGTGCACTGGACAGTAAGTCTGGCAGACAGGTTATGGAGCTTTTCCAGAAGCTGAATGATGAAGGTGTTTCTGTTCTTATGATCACTCATGATCCGGATATTGCAGCACATGCCAAGCGGGTAGTTATGATCCGTGACGGTGAGCTTCAGGAAAAGAGGTGATCCTATGGGAAAAGCGAAGAAAATTATAATAGGTGTGGTAGTCACAGCCCTTGTAGGAACCGGTATTGGCGGCGGACTGATGTATGTACGGAAAGGAAGCCAGAAGGAAGTGCTGGTGGCAAGCGTCAGTGATCTGGCAGGTGAGAGATATGATTCCGATGCTACATTGAGTGGAACTGTATATGCCAATGCAACACAGAGGATTTCCGTAGAGAAAGACATGATAATCCAGGAAGTTTATGTGAGCAAAGGGGATGAGGTAAAGCCGGGAGACAAGCTGATATCCTTTGATATGACTCTTGTGGAAATGGAACTGAATATTGCCAAGCTGAAGCTTCAGAAGCAGCAGCAGGATCTTGCTGCTGCAAAGAAAAGACTTGCCAGCCTGCAAAATGGCGGACCGATTCTTGATTCCGATTCTTCCTCCGCAGACAATCTGATTGATTCAGGAAAGGATTCTACAGAAGATGACAGCTCAGATTCTATGGGAGATGATGAACTGTCTTCCGCAGTAACTGCTTCTGATCATTATCTGGCAGCTGTTTTGCAGCCAATGCTTCTGGCTGCTGTGACAGATGGATTTGCAGACGCTCAGGCAGTTGGAAATGGGGAAATTACTTCTGCAGATACCCAGGAAACGGGAAGCGGAGATATTGGTTCTGCAGATGAAATGACAAGCGGTGACACAGGAGATATTTCTGTTGATACAGAAGCTGATTCCGGAGATGATTCTGAAGATGATTCAGAGGATAGTACCGGCGATCCGGGTACTGCTTCCGGATTTTATGATGAACCTTCCAGTGATGGTTTTAGCAGTGATATTTCAGACACGAATCAGGGAGGATTTTCAGATGGAAGCAATTCTGGTTCCGCACAGAATAATGCTACCGTTGGAAATGACGGATTTGTAGATGGAGAGGAACCTTTTTACCTGACTCTGGATTATGATACAGAACCTTATCAGGGAACAGGAACCGAAGAAGATCCTTATCTGTATCTTTGTTCCAGTGCAAAAGGCAAGGTTAATGTAACCGGGGCTTTTCTGAATAAGATGGCTGGCTATAATGCTGACGGAACCATTCTTCTTCATCCGGGCGGATACTGGTATCTGCTGGAATTCCATAAGAAGGATACCATTGCTGATTATACCAACAGAAAAGGATCCTGTACCGGATACTATCTGGTCGATGGAAATATGCTCAGCAATCCGGTTGACCGTTTTGCAGAAATGGATTTTACCCTTGACGGGGCTATGCAGTATGATAATGGAGATGACGAGCCGGATATTCCTGGTGATGGAGGCAGTGGTGGCGGAAGCTCTTCCCTGTCCCGTTCTGAGGCCATTAAGATCCAGAAGAACCGGATTGCCAGTCTGGAACTGGATGTGCAGGAGAGTGAGATCAGTATCAGTAAGCTTCAGAAGAAAGCTGCCAGACAGCTGATCACCAGTAAGCTGGATGGTATTGTAACCACTGTGGGAGATGCAGCTACAGGTACCAATTCAGAATCTGATTCCTTTATGATCGTTAAGAGCAAAGACGGCTATTACGTACAGGGAACTGTAGGGGAACTTATGCTTGACCAGGTGAAGGAAGGCACAATTTTGAACTGTAATTCTTATGGTGAGAATGGATATATGAATTTTGAGGCTGAGGTGATCCAGGTTTCTGATTATGCAGTTGATGGAGACAGCTCCTATTATTACTATGGAGACAGCAATCCAAATGTTTCTTCTTATAATTTTACTGCCAAGATCACAGATGACACCGTGCAGGTAAGTGTTGGAGACTGGGTGGATATCCAGCTGGAACAGCAGGCGCAGAGTACTGACGGCATTGTTCTTTCCAAGGCTTTTGTCCGTACGGAAGACGGCGTAAGCTATGTGTACAAGGATGACAATGGTGTGCTGAAGAAACAGATCGTTAAGGTAAAAGAGAATGTAAACGGTGGTGCTTATGTATTGGTAAGCGGCGGCTTGTCCATGGATGACAAGATTGCATTCCCTTATTCGAAATCCATTAAAGAAGGTATGAAGACAAAGGAAGGATCGCTGGATACGTTTATGGGATATGATTCCACATCATATGGCGGTCTTGGTTAAGGAGGGATTTCATGTTTGAAAATATACGTCTGGCATTCCAGGGAATCTGGTCACACAAGATGAGATCTTTCCTTACAATGCTGGGTATTATTATCGGTATTGCATCTATTATTGCCATTGTTTCCACGATTAAGGGAACGAGTGAGCAGATTAAGGATAACCTGATCGGTTCTGGAAATAACACGGTAAATGTAACTTTGTCACAGGGTGACAGTGCTTACAATGTGGATTATTATGATGGCAGTTCTTCCGGCTCTACACCGATCCTCAGTCAGAGCCTGAAGGATGAAGTGTTAAAAACAGACCATGTGGAGAATGCAACATTTTTTTACAGCAGAACAGACTACAACAGCAGTGTTTACTATGAGAACAGCAGTTTTTCCGGTGGTAAGGTCTATGGCATTGATACCAATTATCTGAATACCTGCGGTTATCAGGTTCGTTCCGGAAGGGGATTTGTACAGGCTGACTATGATAATTTCCGCAAGGTGGCACTGGTGGACAGCTATGCTGCTGATACCATGTTTCCGGGAGCGAATCCGGTGGGAAAAATCATTGAGATCGGTTCTGAACCCTATACAGTTGTAGGAGTTGTACGCCAGTCGGCTGACAGCCTGCCCAACATGGATACACCGAGTGATTTCAACAGCTATTATGAAAATGTAATTGGAACCGTAATGATTCCAAATAAATGCTGGCCGATTTCTTACAAATTTGATGAGCCTGAGAATGCGATCGTCAAAGTAGACAGCACGGACAACATGAGTGAAACAGGTTCAGCTGTGGCGAAAATCCTGAATAAATCTATCAGCAGCACTGGCAGTGGAAGCAGCGGCTTCAAGTATAAAGCAGATGATGTTATGCAGCGGGTAAAGGATCTTCAGGATTTAAGTGAGAGCACCAACTCCCAGCTGATCTGGATCGCAAGTATTTCTCTTCTGGTTGGAGGTATTGGTGTTATGAATATCATGCTGGTATCTGTAACCGAGCGTACCAAGGAGATTGGTCTGAAGAAGGCAATTGGTGCCAGAAAGAAGGTGATTCTGGGACAGTTCCTGACGGAGGCAGCAGTACTTACCAGTGTTGGAGGTATTATCGGAGTTGTTCTTGGAATCGGACTTTCAAAAGTAGTATCCAAGGTGGCAGGCTCACCTACAGCCATCAGCGTTCCGGCGATTATAGGCTCTGTAGTATTCTCTATGCTGATCGGTATCATCTTTGGTCTGCTTCCTTCTGTTAAGGCGGCCAACCTGAATCCGATTGATGCACTTAGAAGTGAGTAATGGTTAATATTTTGCAATAAATGTTAATATTGTTATAAAAACGAACGGCTGAAAGCATAAATTAGATGATTTGTGCTAACGGCCGTTCTTTTTATGAGTCAATTCATGTGTCCAAGTATGTTTTTTTGTTATTTGGGTAAAGTGGAGTGTGCAGATTGTGGAAATGCTTTTAGGACAGGCTATAGACAATGTTATGTTTCGTCGGTTATAATTTTGCAAAATATAAGGGGAAACATGATATACTTGTTTAGAGATTACATAGAGATTCCTTTGGTAGGATTATTGCATACCACTGGAAGGAGATTTTTAATATGCAAAAATATAAAAAATGGAAACAAGTTCTGTCTGTTTCTACAGCAGTATGTCTGAGCATTGCGGGAGCGGGAAGCCTGATGGGCTGCGGCAGTACTGACAGAGGGAAGGACAAGGCAGATTCCGTGGAATCCAAAGCAATGGGACGGTATCTGGAGAATGAACTGTCTGTGCCGGAAGGATGTATGGAGATTGTGGATTTGCAGGTTATGAAAGAGGGAAGCCTGAAAATGCTTGCAAGAAACAGTGACTACGAATTGATGCTCTACCAGTCCTCTGACAAGGGCAAGACCTGGGAAGAAGGGAAGAAGGTTGCCGGTTTTTTCGGTGTGGAAGGGGAATCCATTTATAAAGCAGCGCTTGGAAGAGACGGAAGTATTCTGATTGGCGTGTATATAGAATCTGAAGATGAGAACAGCATGGGAAGTATGGACTATTATTATTGTCCGGCTGACGGTAAAGGAAAGAAGATTGAAATTGGAGAAGCTTTGGATGAAACCATGGCCTGGAGTATAGAGATTGGGGAAAATGGCAATCTGTTTTTGCAGATTTCAGGAAATGGAATCAGGGAAATCAATCCTGTTGACGGGGCAGTGGTTCATGAGTATGAGAAGGGAAAAACCACAGATTATATGTGTGTGACTTCTGAGTATCTGATCGTGATTGCAGATGGAGATGTGCATTATTATGATGTGGCTTCCGGTAAGCCGGCAGGTGGAGGTGATGCACTGACTGCACAGCTGAAAAAGACTCCTGCAAATCTGGAATTTGGAAATTCCTCCGGTACTGCTTTGCTGTTTTTGGATGGTGATGAGAAAAACACCATATTCTATGTGGATCAGACTGGTTTATACCGCTATGCATTTGGCGGCAATGTAATTGAGCAGGTAATTGATGGAAGCCTGAATTCCATAAGCTCTTCGAATAAGGCATTTAACTGTATGGCAATGGATCAGGAAGGCGTGTTTTACATTGGGGAAATTGATTACAGCTCCGGTTTAAATTGCGGAAGGCTGGTTTCTTATAAGTATTCTGCAGATACTCCAACTGTACCGGATACAGAGCTCACCATATATTCCCTGGAAGAGAATTCCGGTATTCGACAGGCTGTTGTTATGTTTCAGAAGAAATATCCGGATATTTATCTCACACTGGAAACCGGAATGTCTGGAAACGATGGTGTAACACGTACAGATGCGTTAAAAACACTGAATACGGAAATTATGGCAGGAAAAGGACCGGATATTCTGATTCTGGACGGAATTTCTTCCGAAACCTATGCAGAACAGGGAATGCTGGAGGATTTAAGTGGAATTCTGAAAGAGGCAGGATTACTGGACAACATAGAAAGTGCTTATACAAAAGAGGATGGAAGTATCTATGAGATGCCAGTGAAATTTGGAATTCCTATGATAGAGGGAAACAAGGAGGATGTGCAGGCAGTGACAGATCTGGCTTCTCTTGCTGATGTGCTCACGAAGCACAAGGATGAATATGGACTGACTTCGGAAAACATCTATAAGCTGCCCTTACTTTATTCCATGTATCCACAGGCACTTCTGGAAAAACTGGCAGATAACAATTCCGCAGCATGGATGAAGGCGGATGGAACTCTGGACGAAGAAAAGATCAAGGAATTTCTGGAACAGTCCGAAAGAATTTATCAGGCTGGAAAGGATGCTATGGATGAATTAAAGGCTGCTTATCCACAGGCTTTTGATGACAGTGAACAGCCAGTATATGAAAGAGCTGGCAGTATTTCGGGAGAAACTGCCGTGCTGCTTTCCCGAAACTGTGAATTTGCTTTAGGTGATATTTTTTCGCCTTTGGATTTTGCATTTGTAAATTCTATGGCAGAGATAGATACTTCCTTGGCCTATGCACTTTGGAATGGGCAGATGGCAAATTGTTTCATTCCGGTCAGCCGAATCGGAATCAGCTCCAGAGCTTCCCAGAAAGCTGCTGCTGAGAAATTCGTGGAATATTTATTTTCCGAGGAAGGACAGATGCTTTCCAGAGAAGATGGTTTCCCTGTAGTGGAATCTGTTTACAATGGAGAGGACTACTGGAATCAGGGAGAGGCTGGAAACGTGTTAGTTACTGGCGGCAGCAGTAACAGCGAGAACGGTCAGGAATTGGTATACAGTATAAAAGTTCCGTCCGCTGATAAGGTAAATGAATTAAAACAGCTTGGAAAAATGCTTACAACTCCGGTTTTGGATAATACAATCATTACCAGTGCTGTCTGTGAAAACGGAGTGCGTTACCTGAATGGGGAAATCAGCCTTGATGAGGCTGCGAATGCAGTCATGCAGCAGGTGAACCTGTATCTGGCAGAATAGAAGGAGTAAGAGATGTTTAAAAAGCTTCACAGGCAAATGACCATATTTGCATCACTGATCACAAGCGGAATACTGATTCTGATGGCAGTTTCCTGTCTTGTGATCTCCGAGAGGGGGCTTACCCATAATACTTACGAGAGATTTTTAAATAATGGAAATTCCTGTGTGGCTTATCTGGAAAATCAGACTGTGCTTTCTCACAAGTGGATATTGGAAGCAAAGCAGGAATACAAAGTGGAATTTCGCATTCGGAATAACGGAAAAAAGCTGTATTTTGATAAGCTGGATACAGAAAGCCAAAATCAGGATAAAAAGGAAGAGGATCTGAGCTCTGTAGAAAATATGCTGACAGAGGCTGCCAGAATTTCCCGGGAAGAGCAGGGGCTTGATGTGGACTATATGGGAAGCCTCTCTCTTTCCAAAACGGTTTATTTTGAAACTTCAGATTTTTATGCCTGTACAGCCTTGATTCCTAAGGGAAGCGGCGTGTTAAGCCTGGTGTTGGTATATCCTCTTGATGGGTTGAAAACACAGATCTTTCATCAAAGAGTCTGGTTTGGAGGTATGGTGCTGCTTGCAGTTCTGGCTTTGGTTACATTTTCCTGGTTTTTTACAGGAAAAATGCTTCGCCCTCTGGAAGAGAATCAAAGGAAACAAACCCAGTTTATTGCTTCGGCATCCCATGAACTGAGATCTCCGCTGGCTGTGATATTGTCAAGTGTACAGGCAATGGAATCTGACTGGGAAAATGCCGGCAGATTTTTGAAAACCATAAAAAGTGAGGGAGACAGGATGTCCCGGCTTATCGGGGATATGCTTTCTCTTGCAAATGCGGACAATAAATCCTGGAGTATTATGAAGACAGATTGTGAGCTTGATACCTTGCTTCTGGATACATATGAGAAATACCAGCCTATTCTGCATGGGAAAAAGATTTCCCTGAAAGTAGTTCTGCCAGAGGAGCCTCTTTCTATCTGTAAGTGTGACAGTGCCAGAATCAGTCAGGTACTGGAAATCCTTTTGGATAACGGGGCAAGCTATGTGTTGGTCGGTGGCAGGATGGAAATGGGAGTAAAAGAAAATGAAAAATATTTTCAGCTTTATGTACAGGATAATGGTCCGGGAATTTCGGATGAGAATAAGGAGGCTGTATTCCGAAGATTTTACAGGGCTGATCCGGCCAGAAAGGAGAAACAGCATTTTGGACTTGGACTTTGCATTGCCAGGGAAATTGTGACGTTACATAAAGGGAGTATCCGTATTCTGGATACTCCGGGTGGCGGAAGTACATTTGTGATAAGATTACCGAAATAAAATGAGATTTCTGTTTACTGGCAGACCTCCAACTGATAACCTATCCCGCGTATGGTTTTGAGAACCAGTGTGCTTTCCACAGATTTCAGGCGGCGACGGAGAAAATGTATGTAGTTGTCAAGATTTCCTTCTTCTACGTCGGATTCCATGCCCCATACGCGGGAGAGAAGAAGGTTTCTGGGAAGAACCTGACCGGGATTTCGGAGAAATACTTCCAGAAGGGCACTTTCGCGGCCGGAAAGAGTGCATTCTTTTGCACCCTTGGTAAGGCGCCCGCATTCAGGATCAAAAGCAATATCTCCCAGCTTCAGAAGATTTAAGTCACCCCATTTTCCGGGACGGCGCATAATGCTGTGGATTCTTGCAAGAAGCTCTTCAAAGGCGAAGGGCTTTACCATGTAATCATCTGCTCCGCAGTTCAATCCGTTGACTTTGTCCTGTAATTCGCCAAGTGCCGTAAGGAAAATAACAGGGGTTGAGATGTTGGACTGTCTGGCTTCTTTCAAAACCTGGGTTCCATCCATGGAAGGAAGCATGCGGTCCAGAAGTACCAGATCATACATATTTTCCTGCATATAGTAAAGACCTTCCGCACCATCCAGACATATATCTACCGTGAAATTTTCTTTTTCAAGTGCAAGCTTTGTAAGCTGCGCCAGATCTTTGTCATCTTCTATTATTAAGATTCTCATAAGAAACTCCTCTTCTTATAATCTGTTATCCATTATATACGCAAATCTCTAAAATTTCTCTAATTAATTTTAAAGCCTGTTTGAAAACCGGACAAAATCTCCCACAAATTGTGGCGCACATCTTGCAGAAAGCCTTTTTCAAACACGCTTTAGAGAAAGAATAGAGATTTCTTTGCTATTTTTATAATGTTGAATGAAAGGTAGAAAAGAGGAAATTTTTTGAAAAGAAAACATGCCCTGAAAGGGATTTTATTTATTCTCCCTAGCTTTGCAGGAGTCTGTGTATTCTGGCTGCTTCCTTATGTGGATGTGATCCGCAGATCTTTTTTTGGAGCTGTAAATGGAGTGTTTACTGGATTTATGAATTATCAGATGATATTTTCCAATCAGGCATTTCTTCTTGCCGGGAAAAATACCTTGCGGTTTTTCGGAATCTGTATTCCGTTACTGGTGGTTTTGTCACTGGCAGCTGCTGTCCTGCTAAATGGACTTGGAAAAAATCAGAAGCAGCTGATGAAAACCGCATTTCTGCTTCCAATGGCCATTCCAGTTGCTTCTGTGGCAATTTTATGGAAAGTACTCTTTAATGGACAGGGGCTTTTGAACCATTTTCTGGAAATGTTGTCGTTGAAAAGTATAGACTGGTTGAATACAAAGGCTACCTTCTGGGTGCTGGTGATCAGTTATATTTGGCGAAATTTAGGGTATGACATTGTACTGTGGCTGGCAGGCCTTTCCACAATTCCGGAATCTCTTTATGAGGCAGCAAAGGTGGATGGAGCAGGTGCCTGGAAATGCTTTACCAGGATTACCTGTCCCAATCTTTTACCCTCTCTTTTTACCATTGTAGTTCTGTCGCTGCTGAACGGCTTTAAAGTATTCCGGGAGGCTTATCTGGTCGCAGGAGATTATCCACAGGAGAACATGTATCTTCTGCAGCATCTGTTCAATAACTGGTACAGAGACCTGGCCATGGATAAGATGGCGGCTGCGGCAGTGGTTACTGGAATTGCGATCATGGTTCTGGTACTTTTACTGCAAAAAGCATGGGAAAGAGAGGATTAAGAAGTGAAAAAGATAACTTGTTTTTTTCTTGTACTTTTAGCTTTGGTCTTTATATTTCCTGTTTTATTTCTGGTAGTTGGTTCTCTTATGGGAAAAAATGAGCTTACAGATCTGCTGTTTCCAGTGCTGCAGGAGGGGGCGAAAGGATATGCTTCCTGGAAGTTGTTTCCGGAATATCCGACTCTGAAACATTATGTGGAAGTATTGCTGGATTCACCGGAATTTTTCGTAATGTTCTGGAACTCGGTGAAGATTACGGTTGGTGCCCTCGCTGGCGGGCTTCTGGTTGGAATGCCTGCTGCATGGGGATTTGCCAAATTTGATTTTCCAGGGAAAAATATATTGTTTACTTTGTATATTGCACTGATGATGATGCCGTTTCAGGTTATGCTTCTTGGCAATTATCTGGTGTTGGATAAAATTGGGCTTCTTGACTCGCTTTTGGGGATTATTTTCCCGGCGGTTTTTTCTACATTCCCCATATTTATTATGTACCGCTTTTTCAAAGGGATTCCTCTGGCGTTTCTGGAAGCGGCAAGACTTGACGGTGCAGGTGAGCTTAAACTGTTTTTTATAGTTGCCATCCCCTTGGGCTCACCTGGCGTCATTTCTGCCATTGTTCTGGGCTTTCTGGAATACTGGAATCTGATCGAACAGCCGATGGCATTTTTGAAAACAAAAGAATTGTGGCCGTTGTCTTTGTACCTGCCTAATATTGAGTTGGAGCAGGCAGGGTTTGCATTTGCGGCCTCTGTGGTGGCGCTGGCCCCGGCAGTTCTGGTATTTTTGTCCGGACAGGACTACCTGGAGCAGGGAATTGTCTCTACGGCGGTAAAAGAATAAAAAGAGAAACAACTGGAAAGTGACGATAAAAAACGACAGTTTGATAAAATATATTGTCAATGGAATTTAAAAGAAATAGTTAGAATGCAGAGTGTTTTACAAATATGTTCAGGAACAGAATGGGAGTTTGACATGAAGAAAAAATTAATTCAGGCAACTTGCCTGTTTTTTGTAATGATGCTGATTTTTACCATATTGTCAAGAGTTTCGGATTCTGTAAATGTGATACAGATCCAGACTAAGAACCCGGCAAATCAGATGATCACTCATGAGGTGAAAGGCTCTGGAAAAGTGGAGGGCAGTCAGGAAGTGGCGGTGTTTGTACTGGAAAATCTGCAAGTGGAGCAGGTGATGGTACATGCAGGGCAGACTGTGAAAAAAGGGGATATTTTATTGAAGCTATCCCAGAACAGCATTCAGGCGGCTTTGAAGAATCTGGACGATAAAGTAAAAACTCTGGAAGGGCAGGCAAAGGATCTGGAAAGCCAGAAAAAGGTGAACAGCCAGAAGCGTGCAGCGGAGCAGACATGGGCTGGAAATTCTTATGATCTGGCTGTGCAAAGCGGAAATGTTTCCGTGGATAATGCAAGGGCGGAAGTTCAGATAGCCCAACAGCGGCTTGACGAATTTTACAGGGAAAAGGAAGCAAAGACTTCCGGGGATGATTTAAGTGGCTTCACAGATGGAGAGGAAGGATTTAATGATGGTGAGACCACTGTAACACAGGAGGATGATTCCGCCACAGAAACTGCCCTTCAGGATGATCTGCGAGCCAGACAGGAAGCATTAAATGAAGTGATCGCGGGAAGAAACCAGGCTCTGGCAAGTGCTGGAAAAGCGGTGTCCGATGCCAGTACGCCGGAGGCTTCAGACAGTACCTTGGAGAACGTACAAAGAGAATTGGAAAATGCCAGAGCAGATATGGAAAAGGTTACAGTGCTTCAAAGTACAGAGGGAGTGATTTCGTCTCCTTCTGACGGTGTGATCAAAAGTCTGTCCGTGCAAACCGGAGACCTTACAGGACATACTGCAGCAGTAGTTTTATATTCAGCCGATGGTGCTGTTCGAATGACTGGTACCATCTCAAAAGATGATATAAAATATGTATCTGCCGGCGCAGATGTGAAAATCACAGATAATAACAATAATGATATTTCTGGAGCAACAGTGGAAAATATAACAGAAAATAAGGAGGATAATGATATTCGTGACCTGTCCATCATAATGCCGGCGAACAGTCTGTCCATCGGTCAGAGCGGAGATTTTTCCATATCAAAAGATGCTGGACCTTATTCCTGCTGCGTTCCGCTTTCAGCGCTGTACCAGGAGAATGGGAAGGTTTATGTGTATGTTACAGACACAGAAAATACAGTGCTTGGAACGGTAATGGTTGCAAGAAAAGTGGAAGTTACTGTGCAGGATAGAAACCAGACAACTGCTGCATTGGGTGAGGGAAGCCTTTCTACGGATCAGGCTGTGATCGTCCAGGCAGACAGGGAACTGAAGGATGGAAGCAGGGTGAGGATTTCTGAAAATTAGCATGGAAAGTGAAAAGAAGAATTACTGTTTCAAATATCTGAAGGTTGTTATGGCAGTATTGCTGGCCGCAGCTTTATTTTATTCTGGAATGAAAGATTATGTGAAGGTGGGAAAAACAGATACAGCGGTGGTTGAACTGTATGGAGATTATCCTGCAGTAAACCTGGCGAAGCAGATCTGGGAAAATTATCAAAGTAGTGATGAGATTACAGATTTCTGTTTTGTGTGGAATGGAGGAGTTCAGGTGGTTACGAATCCAGAGGATTTCAGACAGACAAATGCCCGGGTGACAGGCATTGTGGGAATGGCTGCTTTGTATGACCGACAGGCTGCTTTATTAGAAGAGAATGATGAAACCGGATGCGTGATCGATAAAGACACAGCCCTGGAGCTTTTCGGCAGTGAAAATTGTGCGGGAAGTCAGTTGACTGTGGGAGAGCAGATTTACGAAGTGCGAGGTGTGGTATCCTGGAATCAGCATACGATGCTTATCCGTCCGTCACGAAAAAATCAGGTTTGTACTCAGGTTCTGATCAGAGGGAAAAAAGGTCAGAATCTGGAGGGTGCTGCATCTGATTTTCTCGTGGGAAACGGACTATCCGGAATATTAGTGGATGACAGCTGGCTGGAAGTGATTTTGCCCTGGTTTCCAGTGGCTTTTCTTGTAATGCTTATAAGAACTGTTTCCAGGTGGCTGTATGAGATGGAGCACGGAACCTGGGAAAATGGAATTCAAAGAAATAGAGAAAAGAAAATTGATTTTAGAAAATGCAGTTGCTTTGTTATTAGAATTTTACTGTGGGGAATCGGCCTTTTTTTTTGCGTAAGGCTTTTATCCCATATTCCCCAGAGCTGGCTGCCGGACAAATGGTCAGATTTTTCTTTCTGGCCTGCGAAGATCCGGAAAACAATGGAAGCTTTCCGCTGGTACATCATGTTCCCGAAAACTATGGCGCAGGCGGAGCGGCTGATGAGCGGAATTGGCTGTATTATAAAATGTGGGGCAGCAGTACTGCTTATAGGGGCGGTGTAGGCTGTCTTTTTTTCTTTTTTGCCAAAAGAATTTTATAGATGAAGAAATATTTTGGTACATTTTTTTCGAGACTTTTCTTTAAAGTGTTTGCCAGACTGGAGCGCAGGTATTATAATAAACTTTAAGACCCTGAATAGGGAAAGAAGATTTACAGTCGCTGTTTACTGGGAAAAAAAGAACCAGCTGCCAGAAGAAAAGGCAGGACGGCGGCAAGTTTGTTACTGTTCATTGGTAAGGTTCGCGAAGCCTGTTGCTGTGAACGAAGTGAACAGGAACATGAGTTTTTATGAGATAAGGAGAGATTGAATGAGTAAGATTGCCATTGTAACGGACAGTAACAGCGGCATTACACAGGAGGAAGGACGCAGACTTGGAGTGTCTGTTATTCCTATGCCTTTTTTTATTAATGAGAAAATGTACCTGGAGGGAATTACCCTGAGCCAGGATGAATTTTATCAGTGGCTGAAGTCGGATGCTTCTATTTCCACTTCCCAGCCAAGCCCGGGAGAGACTATGGGATTATGGGACAACCTTCTGAAAGAGTATGATGAGATTGTACAGATCCCCATGTCAAGTGGTCTCAGCGCTACCTGTGCTACTGCAATGGGACTTGCCCAGGAGTATGAGGGCAGAGTGCACGTGGTAGATAATCAGAGAATTTCCGTAACCCAGCGTCAATCTGTGGTGGACGCGATTGCCCTTCGGGATGCAGGTAAAAGCGGAGCTGAAATTAAGAAGATCCTGGAAGAAGAGAAATTTAATTCCAGTATTTATATTACCTTGGAAACCCTGAAATATCTGAAAAAGGGCGGCAGGATCACACCTGCTGCAGCTGCAATAGGTACCGTTTTGAATCTGAAGCCGGTGCTGCAGCTCCAGGGTGAGAAGCTGGATGCTTTTGCCAAGGTAAGAGGCAAGAAGCAGGCCAGACGTACTATGCTGAAGGCTATGAAGGCAAATTTTGAGGGACGCTTTGCACCGTTTGTCCAGAATGGAGAAATGTGTCTTCAGGCTGCTTACACAGGTAATCCGGAAGAGGCAGAAGAGTGGAAGCAGGAGATGCAGGAAACCTTTCCTGGTATGGAAATCCATATGGATCCGCTGTCACTTAGTGTGGCATGCCATATTGGATATGGTTCTCTTGCAATCGCATGTTCTAAGAAAGTGACTGCATAGAAGCTAAGAAATGGCTATAGTTTATAAACATTAGTTTTGGATGTCACCTATAGATAGTAATTGAAAAGAATTGATTTTTTTAGAAAAGATTCCGAAATAGAATATATATTTTCGGAACGAATTCAGAAGAAAACAGAAGTATTCTCTCTGAGAAGAAAATTTAGGAGGATTTATGAAAAAACTTACAGACTACATGGCAGAAGAGCTTTCTGCAGCATTTGAAAAAGCAGGATACGATTCATCCTACGGTAAAGTAGGCGTTTCCAACCGTCCTGACCTTTGCGAATACCAGTGCAATGGTGCCATGGCGGGAGCTAAGGCTTATAAGAAAGCACCATTTATGATCGCAGATGACGTAGTGGGCAATCTGGCAGATTCCAAAGTATTTTCCATGAAAGAAATGGTAAAGCCCGGATTTATCAACCTGAAAGTCAGCGAAGAGTTTCTTGCAGATTATCTGAAAGAGATGGAGAAGGATGAGAAGCTTGGTGCAGACACAGCCAAAGAGCCGAAGACCATCGTAATCGATTACGGCGGACCGAATGTTGCCAAACCTCTTCATGTAGGTCATCTCCGTTCTGCAATTATTGGTGAAAGTATTAAGAGAATCGGTCGTTTCGTAGGCCATAAGGTGATCGGTGATGTTCATCTTGGTGACTGGGGACTTCAGATGGGACTGATCATTACAGAGCTGAAGCACAGACAGCCGGAGCTTGTATATTTTGATGACAGCTATACAGGTGAATATCCTGCAGAGGCACCTTTTACTATCAGTGAGCTTGAGGAGATTTATCCATGTGCAAGCGGCAAATCCAAGGAGGATGAGGCATACCGTCAGGAAGCACTGGAGGCAACTCATCTTCTTCAGCAGGGTAAGCCGGGGTACATGGCTCTCTGGAACCACATTATGAGTGTTTCTGTTACAGACCTTAAGAGAAACTATGCGAATCTGAACGTATCCTTTGATCTGTGGAAAAAAGAGTCTGATGCGCAGCCTTACATTCCGGACATGGTAGAGATGATGAAGGAAAAAGGCTTTGCATATGAGGATCAGGGAGCGCTTGTTGTAGACGTTAAAGAGGAGACCGATACCAAGGAAATCCCGCCATGTATGCTTCTGAAATCAGATGGAGCATCTCTTTATACTACTACAGACCTTGCCACAATTGTAGAGCGTATGAAGCTGTTCCAGCCAGATGAGATCCTTTACGTTGTTGACAAACGTCAGGAGCTTCATTTTATTCAGGTCTTCCGTTGCGCAAGAAAGACAGGTCTTGTGAAAGAAGACACAAGGCTTTCCTTCCTTGGCTTCGGTACTATGAATGGAAAAGATGGCAAACCGTTCAAAACAAGAGAGGGCGGTGTTATGCGCCTTGAGAACCTGATTGCCGATATTGATGAGGAAATGTTCACAAAGATCGTAGAGAACAGAAGTGTCCGTGATAAAGATGCAAGAGATACTGCTAAGATTGTAGGTCTGGCAGCAATTAAATATGGCGATCTTTCCAATCAGGCTACCAAGGATTATATTTTTGATGTAGACCGCTTCACCTCTTTCGAGGGAAATACAGGTCCGTACATCCTTTATACAATCGTTCGTATCAAATCCATCCTGAACCGTTATGTGGAAGCAGGCGGAAATCTTGAAGCAGGTGAGATCCTTCCGGCATCTAACGGCAGCGAGAAGAACCTGATGCTTCAGCTCAGTGGATTTGGAAGTATGATCGAGAGTGCATTTGAGGAAAAAGCTCCGCATAAAATCTGTGCATATATTTATGAGGTTTCCAATGCATTCAACAGCTTTTATCATGAGACCAAGATCCTCAGTGAAGAGAATCAGGCGCAGAAGGAATCCTATATCCGTCTTCTGCAGCTGACCAAGAGAGTGCTTGAGACAAGTATTGATCTTCTTGGATTCGAGGCACCGGATAAGATGTAATAAAATAATAAGCAGATTATGAGGGCATGGTCTGTGGTATGGAGCTGCGGCACTTTCTGGAAAAGCTGGAAGTGAGCGGCTCCTTTTTTCTTTACGCAAGCGACGTGACCAGGTTCATGCCTGCATGAGACGTTGACGGCTGCTGCGATAAGAGGTAAAGCTTACATAGTGTGTTTTGTCTCATTT
The DNA here is from genome assembly GCF_015668065.1 of Ruminococcus sp. 1001713B170207_170306_F1. NCBI lineage: Bacteria > Bacillati > Bacillota > Clostridia > Eubacteriales > Oscillospiraceae > Ruminococcus > Ruminococcus sp. 1001713B170207_170306_F1. The sequence goes on from NZ_JADPEX010000008.1 coordinate 54,312, forward strand.
TTGTATCGTTATGCTTTAAGGCAGAAAGGAAATGTCAGATGAAAGCGAAACATCATACAAATTTTCTGCCGGACAGGGTGTTTTCCTATTTTCAGAAAGAATGGAAAGTGCTTCTGGCAGTGACTATATCCGGTTTGATCTATAATATCGGCCTTCTGGCAGGTCCCTGGTTTGAGGGGAAAATGACCGGCTGCCTGGTGGATATCCTGAAAGGGGCTGACCAGTTTTCAGATATGCTGGTTCTGGTGCTGGGCTATGTGACCGCCATTGCAATTGTCCAGACTGCCAGATATATCAAGAGGTTTTATGTGCGGCGTTTTGCCAACAATGTAAATCGCAGAATGAAAGAAATCCTGTATGCCAGTCTGGTGCGGAAAAGTCGTGCAAGCCTTCGGGAAGAGGGGGAGGGAAGCATTATGACCAAGGCAATACTGGATGTGGATGACTGCGTAGAGGGAATGCGCAAATTCACTACGGAGATTTTTGATACAGGAGTTGCCCTGGCTGCTTATGCAGGAATGCTTTTGTGGTATGATTTCAGGCTTGCCTTGCTTTGCATGATTTTCCCGCCGGTTTCTTATATGACGGCGGAAAAAATGAAAAAAATGATCCAGATAACCGGAACTGCATACAAAGAGCAGTCTGGACATTTAAGTACAGCGACTCTGGATCGGGCGGAAAATGCTGTTACATACCGTGTTTTTGGATGTGAAGAGGATCGCCGCAAGGCATATGAAGAAAATCTTACCGCTTATGAAAAGTCAGCAGTAAAAGCGAATATCTGGAATTCCATCATGCCGCCTTTGTACCGGATCATTTCCATGACCGGGGTACTGTTTATCCTGTATTTTGGACAGAAAAATGTTCTGGGAACAGGCTGGAGCACATGGACGATTGCATCTTTTACTACTTTCCTGGCATGTTTTGTGAAGCTGTCCGTGAAGTCATCCAGTGCAGCGAAGCTGTTTAATGCAGTGCACAAGGCGCAGATTTCCTGGAAGCGTATTAAGCCGCTTTTGACAAAGCAGGAAGAAATTCCAAAGAGTGAGAAAAATGTGTCTGGAATTCTGGAAAATGGGAAAGTGGAAAAGATCGAAAATGTGTCTGCTAAACATGCAGAAGAAACATTGTCGCAGAAGGAACTATCTCAGCTAGAGATAGCCCAGTCAGAAATTCGTTACAGGAACGTAAAACAATTGCAGGTCCGTCATCTGAATTTTGCTTATCCGGATGGGAAACAGATTCTGAAGGATATTTCCTTCAAGGCTGAAAAAGGGCAGATAATCGGAATTACCGGACCAGTGGCCTGCGGAAAGTCTACTTTGGGAAAAGTATTTTTGTGCGAGTATCCATATGAAGGTCAGATTCTTGTGGATGGCAAAGAGCTTCAGAATATGCCCCAATCCTGGCAGACGAATATCATAGGCTATCTTGGTCATGATCCGGAGCTGTTTAACGACAGCGTGGAAAACAATGTGCTTATGGGTGAACAGAAAAAGACAGAGGATTTCCTGAAAATGGTTTGCATGGCAGAAGAAGTAAATGAGATGGATGATGGTTTACAGACTCTGGTAGGAAATGGTGGCGTACGTCTTTCGGGCGGACAGGGAAAACGTCTGGCTCTTGCAAGAACTCTTTGCCACAAAAAGCCAGTTCTGGTTCTGGATGATCCTTTTTCGGCTTTGGATAAGAGCACCGAGAGACAGATTTTTGCCAATTTGAAAGCACAGGCGAAAGAGAATATTGTGCTGCTGATTTCCCACCGTCTGTATCTGTTTCCGCAGATGAATCAGATCATCTGGATGGAAGATGGAAAAACAGTGGTGGGTACGCATGAAGAATTACTTGTGAAGGTACCGGAGTATAAGAAATTATTTACTGAGGAAGGAGGTGCAGAGAGTGAAGACAGACAGAAATAAGAACAACGTGAAATCAGAAGAAAATATGATTTTGGAAAAGAGCAGAAGGTCAGATGCAAATGTTTTTCCGGTAGAAAACAAGGGAAAAGGGAAAATTGCAAAAGCGAAAAAAAGACAGGTAAAAGGTGTGATCTGGAAAACAGTTCTGCAGCAGAAATGGCTGTCTATGGGTATTGTCTTTGCTGTAGCAGGCGCAGTGGTAACGGCTCTTATCCCGCCGCTGATCCTGGCAAAAATCGTAGATACAGTCACAGCGGGAAAAGCCGTGACATTCTGGGTGATTTTCCTTTATTTTGCAATGCTTGCACTTACCGGATTCATGGAATCTGCCAGGGAAGGTCTGCTTACCGTATTTGGGCAGAAAATCACACATGCACTTAGAAGCAGCCTTATGGAAAAATTCATATGCCTTACTTCTGACAAACTGACAGGGCTGGAACCTGGAACTCTGGCTTCACGCTTTGTTGGTGATGTAGATACTGTGGAAAATCTTTTTACCTCAGGGATCATCAGTATGTTTGCTGACGCCTGCAAGATTATCAGTATTCTGGTGGTGATCTGGTTTGAAAATAAGGGTCTCGCTGTGGTGCTTCTTGTAATACTGCCATTTCTTTTCTGGTTTACCAGACATGTGCAGAAAAACATGCTGGCAGCCCAGATCGAAAACCGTAAGGCTGTGGGAAGAGCCTCTGGACATGTGCCGGAAACCCTTCATAATATCCGTACCATCCATTGCCTTGGCAGGGAAAAATATATGGAAGAGCGTTACGACACTTACATCGGTGAAAGTTACCAGGCAATGGAGAGAACCAATTTTTATGATGCAGTATATTCACCGGTGATCTTGATTTTAAATGCAGTCGTGGTTGCAGCTGTGATGCTGCTTTCAGCATCTGGAAATAAGATGGTGCTCACGTTTTTTGGAATGTCTGCGGGAACTGCAGTGGCTGTGATCAACTATATTTCACAGATTTTTTCGCCGGTGGAAAGTCTTGGAATGGAGATTCAGACCATCCAGTCCGCGGTAGCTGGAATCCATAGGATTAATGAATTCTTTGGGCTGGAGGAGAAAGAAAATGGCGCACAGGAGAATGGAGATACCGAGAAAACCTGGAATAATCCGGCAACAAAAATAGAAGAAAACAGAAATGAAAAGATTAGCCGAAAGGAAGCGATGGCTGATATGGAAGAAAGGCACAGACTGGGAGCTTCTGACAGTAATAGTTTGCCGTTTGTAGAATTCCGGAATGTAACCTTCGGCTATGATGAGCATGTGGTGCTGGAGCATCTGAATTTCAAGGTGATGGATACCGATCAGGTGACTCTACTCGGACGAACTGGTGCAGGAAAGAGTACGATATTGAAGCTGCTTCTTGGACTTTATGAGCCGGATCAGGGGCAGGTACTGCTCCACGGCATTCCGGCAACGGCTGTGAGGGCTGGAGAACGACGGAAACTCTTTGGATACGTAGAGCAGACTTTTCACATGGTGCCGGGAACCGTACGCGACCAGATTACATTATATGATGACCGGATCTCTGAGCGTCAGGTAAAGGCTGTTGCAGAGCTTACAGGTTTAAAAGAGGCGATTGAGAGTCTGGAAAATGGTTACGATACTTATTGCACCCCGGAGATTTTTTCCCAGGGACAGTGGCAGCTGCTATCCATCGCCAGGGCAGCAGTGGCAGAGCCCAAACTGCTTCTTCTGGATGAGATTACTGCAAACCTGGATGCGGAGACAGAGAAGGCTGTTCTGGCCGCATTGAAACGTGTGGCAAAGGATCGTACCGTTATTTCCATTTCACACAGAACGTCCGCAGAACTGGGAAGGACGATTCAGATTTAATCTGAGATTGTGAAAAGCACTTATAAAATTTTTATAAAGTGCTTTTCACAGTGGACTTTAAATGTTATAATTCTGATTACATTCTTAAATGTCTGATTCGAAGCTTTTTCAATCGCGCTTCGGAATAGCGGATATTTCATAATCACTAATTTTTTATCTTATTTATATTTATCATTTGCCGGAGATCGCCGACAGTATTCACTTAATTTATGCAGACAACGAGCTAGAGCCTGTTTGAAAAATCATTCCCGCAATCTGCACGCCCCACTTTGCGGGAGATTTCACCCGAATTCAGTTGCCGTAGCCCACTACGGCGCCCTCATCCGGGCGAAATCTCCCACAAATTGTGACGCACATCTTGCAGAAAGCCTTTTTCAAACACGCTCTAAAGCCTGTGCTTGCGTCAGACCTTGAAGCGTGTTTTGTCTCATTTTTGTTATTGAAAATAGTTACATGTTTTTATGAAAAAGAGGTGATTATCATCAATCTTACAGGTATGATCTTGAAAATGCGTTACTGTATCCTGGAGCAGGTGGGCGCAGGCGGGGAAGGGCATTTGTACCTTGCCAGGGATATGGAGCTTGGAAATTACTGGGCAGTAAAAGAGCTTCCCCTTGAGAAAAAACGTGAAGCCAGATTGCTGCGGCTTCTGGAACATCCATCCATTCCACGGATGGTAGATTATGTGGAAAATGGAGATCACTGTTATCTGATCATGGAATATATTCGTGGAAAGTCCCTTGGACAGATGTTAAAGGAGGGACATGTTTTTGCAGTGGATGAGCTTCTTTCCTACGGAGACACTGTGCTTGCAGTTCTGGAATATCTTCATGGGCAAAAACCGCCGGTATATTATGGGGACTTGAAACCGGATAATCTTATGCTTTCAGATTCAGGCAAATTGTATCTGGTGGATTTTGGGAGCGCGGTGTTTGGATTTGGAGAAAATCAGCGGATCTGTATGGGAACAGAAGGCTTTGCCGCTCCAGAACAATATGAGGGAAAAGTAAACAGCTCCAGTGATCTTTATGCTTTGGGAAAAACATTACAGGCGCTGGCAGGAAAAAACTGGTTATCCGTTTTGTGGAAAGCTCCGGGATTTGCTTTGTTTCTCTATAAATGTACCCGGCCTCAGGGGAAAAGACGATTTGAAAATGCGGCACAGGCAAGAAAAATGCTTTCTGGTATAGGAAAAAGAAAAGGGCTTGCCAGAAAAAATGCAGCGGTGGTGATTGGAACTACGGGGATTTTGCTGGCTGCAGGTGTATTTCTTGCAGGATCAGAGCAGCAGGCAACTTTCGAAAGTGCATTGGCAGAAGTAACGAAAGGATATTACGAGATAGAGGAAAATGAGTCTTCTTCGTTGTCAAAGAAATTTGCAGCAGAAGCGGATAAAAAAAGTACAGACAAAGAAGCAGATAAATTTCTTCTTAAAAAATGCGAGCATGCAGAAAGTGCTTTGCAAAAACTGCAAAAAGAATATACGAAAGATGAAGAGCAGAGAAAATTGCTTTTATTATTGGCGGTAAATGCGGAACTTCAGAAAGAGTGGGAACGGGCCGCCGTGTATTATGAGCAGCTGCTTTTGTATGCGCCGGAATTTGCAGAAGGGTATGGGAAATATGGACTGTTCCTTTTGCGAAGAGGTCAGAAGAATTCCAGCAGGAGACTTTATGTTTTATACAGAAGCAGTAAGGCAGATGGGACGGATTGTAAGAGCGTTGAAATCTGGGAAAAACAGATGGAAAGTGAAACAGGTAAGGGAAAATGAAAAGATGGAGAAGCATAAGGAGAAAAATTGCGAAAGGCTCAAATCGAAGAGGTATATATTCGCACAGCATCTGGAATAACTTTCGGAAACCTGGAATTTTTCTGGTGGTGACCGTGATTTTACTTATTACCAAAGGTGGTATGCTTTACACCTATGGTGGGGAATTTGGGGGATTTGATATCGATATTGGTGCTGATGAAGGTATATTTGATAATTGGGAGGAGGCTGAAGGAAATCAGGAAACTACGGAGCCAGAGCAGAAAGAAAATGGGGGCAGTAATGGTAATGAAAGTAATAACAACAGCAATAATGACAGCGCGAATAGCGGTACTAGCAGTAATGACATAGAAAATGACGGTAATAATAACAGTCATAATAGCGGTAGCAGTAACGATAACAACAGCGGAAATAATAACAGTAACAACAATAATAATAACAATAATAGCAATAATAGCAACGCAGGAGCTGGCTTGTCGAAAACAGAGAACGGTGACAACACAGGTGATAAGGAGGGCTGGGAAAAACCTCAAGCTGCGGGTTCTGAGAGAAGACCAAAAGAAAATAGGAAAGAAATAAAGAAAGAAAACAGTGTCACGGCAGCCTCACCGGCAAACAAAAACGCAGAGAATAAGAAAACGAATATAAATGCAGACAACAGTGCCAATGGAACTGAGTCTAAAAGCAATACTACAAAAAACACTTCTCGTGTAAAGAAGGATAGCTCAAAAAGCAAAGAAGAAAAGTCAGAAGATACCGCAGCAGATGAAAATATAAGTGAAAGCAGGATTACTGCCAGAGAAACAAAGAATACTTATCGGAAAAAAGAGAATAGGGTCAAAGCAAAAATTACGGAAAGTTCCAAAAAAGAAAATACCAGTGAGTACTTGAAGCTCACGGGGGCCGGCACGGTTTTTACAGCAGTAGGAATGGCAAAGACATCTCATGGACTTGGATTCTATAACAGAAATGATGAAAATAGAGAAAAAAATGAAAACATAAATAAAAACAATAACATAAATGATAATGAAAATGGCACAATACGTTTTGTACACGAAGAAACAGTCCCTGTAAATGAATATCCTGAAATACAAGTTATAAGAACTACCGGTGAGCAGGATGTTACAATTCTGTCTTTGAACTTAAATGGTGATGAGATTTTCTGGCACCAGGAGGGGGATACCCTTATATTTGACCAGCCGATTACAGCGAAGGAAAATACTGTGAAAGTGATTGCTGTAATAGATGGGAGAAGAATTGTGCATATGCCTATATGGGAGTTTTGAAAGTGTGCGTCAACTGTTACTGGTCACGGAGTGGTTACTGTTCACTGGTAACGTTCCGCGAGGCGTTTTTTGTGAACAAAGTTCACAGAAAACCCGAGAATTGCGGCGCGAAATCATGCGAATGCATGATTTCTGTGCATTGCGAAGCGCGTTACTGTGAACGGAGTGAACAGTAACACGGAGTGAATGGTAACCCTCAACTAAGATTTTGCCATCTGGACGTTATAAAGAAATGATGTTATAATTAACACCCATATAGCGAAAGACTTGAAAAATCAACGACAAAAATTACATGACGGTACAGGAGGCAAAACACAGATGTACAAAGCTATTTTATTTGATCTGGACGGAACTCTCACCGATTCCGGGGAGGGAATCACCAAATCCGTACAATATGCTCTGGAGAAGGTAGGAAAACCAGAACCAGATCTTCAGAAGCTGCGCATTTTTGTGGGACCGCCCCTTTTGGAGCAGTTTCAGGAATATGCGGGAATTGACGAAGAAACAGCAAGAAAGGCAGTTGAGATTTACAGAGAACGATACGCACCAGTGGGGATTTATGAGAATGAACTGTATCCTGGCATTCCGGAAATGTTATCCGGACTGAAACAAAGAGGATACAAGCTTGCCATTGCGTCTTCCAAACCAGAGAATTTCGTGAAGATCGTTGCGGAATATTTCCATATTGATTCTTATTTTGACGAGATGGTTGGAAGTGAGCCTGAGGGTAGACGAACCAATAAGACAGAGGTGATCGAGGAAACTCTGAAGCGGCTGGGATTTTCTGAACACCGTGACCAGGTGATCATGGTGGGGGATAAAGAGCATGATGTATTTGGGGCAAGACGGGCCGGATTGGAATGCATTGCAGTTTCCTATGGGTACGGAACCGAAGAAGAACTGAAAAATGCCCATCCTTTTAAAATTGTGAATTCGGCAGAGGAAATACTGGATTTTTTCGCCTGAGCCCCAGAAGAAAACAGAAAATGCCGGTTTTGGCATGGAAGTGTCTGTATCCGGTGGGAATCCATTTTGTGCTTTCCCAGCTTGTCTCCTATCTGGGACTGTATTTTCTGGTGCAGCGGACTGGCGCAGATATGAGTGCATATTACCAGCATGTGCTTATGCTGACTGGTCTGACAGGGATTTTGGCTGCAGTTCCCTGCATATTGTTGTATCGGGGCGATTTTTCAAGAAGAAAAGAAACCGGGATATTATATCCTGCAGCTGATCGTCACCTTCCTGTTCCTGAAATTCTGGGGTTTCTTATAATTGGCGCATTTCTTGGTCAATATGGAAACATTCTGGTAGGGCTTTTTCAGCAATATTTGAATCCGGAAGCTTATCAGGAAACTCAGTCCTTGATTTCCGAGGGGAAAAGTATCTGGAGTCTGATTTTCTGGATGGGGATTGCAGCACCTTTTGCAGAAGAGGTTATTTTCCGCTGGCTGGTATTTCTTCGTATGAGAGATAATATGCGCGTGATCACAGCTGCACTGTTTTCAGGACTGACATTTGGAATTTACCATATGAATCTGCTCCAGGGAGTGTATGCAACTATTATGGGATTGCTTTTCGCATTGATCCTGGAATGGAGAGGAAATCTGTTTGCCAGTGTATTTCTTCATATGGGGGCAAATATCTGGAGCCTGCTGGTCAGTGATGTGATGCTGTACATGCTGGATCATACAGGAGCCACATCCGTAATTGCACTGAATCTGTTTCTTGTTTTTGCAGGAACTTATGGTATCTGGAGATGCTATAAGAATTATCAGAAACGAGGATGTACGAGGCTGATATAAAGCATAATCAGAAATATATTAAGAAAAATAGAAGACCTTCTTACAAAATCCTGGAAAAACAGGGGAGATTGTGAGAAGGTTTTTTGTTGGCGCATTCCACTTTATAAACATTTAAGAATTTCCCGTCTTGAATTTAAAGTACACATATGCTATCTTAAGTGTATTAAACGTATTAATACACTTAGAAAGGAGGAGGCCTGTCTATGATCGTTTTAGATTATCAGGACAGAAGGCCACTGTACGAGCAGGTGGAGGAGAAATTCCGGAACCTGATCCTGAAGGGAGTACTGGAGCCAGGCTCCAGAATGCCCTCTGTGCGGCAGCTGGCCATGGAATTATCGATCAACCCCAACACCATCCAGCGAGCCTACATGCAGCTGGAACAGGAGGGACTGATCTACCCGGTTAAAGGAACAGGAAATTTTATCGCAGACAGTGAAGAAGTGCGTAAGCTTAGCAAAGCTTCCTATACAAAAGAACTAAAAGCCATGATTCAGAAGGGAAAGGCTATGGGAATGAATGAGGAAGAGCTGATCTATATTATCGGGGAGTGTTACAAGGAGGAGAAGCCATGATAGAAGTCAAAGAATGCAGTAAGGCGTTTGGCACTGTCAAAGCGGTCAATAAAGCAACTCTGGATGTTGGAGTGCGGGAAGTGTTTGGTCTTGTGGGCAGTAACGGCGCCGGGAAAAGCACCCTGCTTCGGATGATGGCTGGAATTATAAGGCCAGATGAAGGGGAAATCCAGATTGACGGTATGCCAGTGTATGAAAATGAAGAAGCAAAGAAACTGTTTTTCTATATCTCAGATGACAGTTATTTTCCGGCAAATTATACAGCAATGGATCTGGTGCGCTTTTACCGGAACTTCTATCCTCAGTTTCGAACCAGGTTTTTTCATGAACTGATGGAACAATTCCATCTGGAAGAAAATCGCAGAATTGCAACTTTTTCCAAAGGTATGAAAAAACAGGTTCTTGTAATCATCGGTGTGTGCGCGGCAACGAAATATCTGTTTTGCGATGAGACCTTTGATGGACTTGATCCGGTAATGCGTCAGGCAGTAAAGAGCCTGTTTGCGTCGGAGATTATGAACCGGGAATTTACTCCTGTGATCGCGTCTCACAATCTGCGCGAACTGGAGGATATCTGCGACCATGTCGGGCTTTTGCATAAAGGGGGGATTCTTCTTTCCAAAGATCTGGAAGACATGAAATTTCACATTCACAAGATACAGTGTGTGCTTAGCGGAAGACAGCAGGAAAAAGAACTGGAAAAGGAACTTCAGGTTTTGAAGGTGCAGCATCAGGGGTCTCTTCTTATGATAACAGCCCGGGGAACCAGAAGTGAGATCATAGAGAAGATCCAGGCCAAAAATCCTCTCTTTATGGAGGTGCTTCCTCTGACCCTGGAGGAAATTTTTATCAGTGAAACGGAGGTGGCAGGCTATGAAATCAAAAATTTATTCTAGCAGATATATGAAGGTGTCATCAAAAGGCATGATGTGGATTCCGGCTTTTGTGACCATCGGATTTCTTCTGGCATTTCCGGTGGCAGAGCTGATCATGCTGGGAAACTGGTTTGGAATGGGATACACCACCAGTGAGATCAATGCACTTTATGCAAATCTGTGGCAGGATGGATTTATGCTCACCGGACTTGCAGTTGCGGCAACTGCAGCATTGTTTAACGGAATCAGCCAGTTCTGGTATCTTTATTCACCGCGGAAAATTGATTTCTATCACAGTCTTCCGGTGAAACGAAGCAGAATGTTCTGGCATAAGACTTTGCAGTCCCTTTTGTATTATTTGCTTCCATATCTGGCAATGGAATTTTTCTCCGTCTGCATCGGGGCAATGAGGGGATTTTTCAGCCTTCATCTTATGAAACTGGCATTTTTGATGATGGTATTTCATTTGCTTTTATATCTGCTTTTGTATTTTTCGGTTGTGTTTGTAATCTGCATTACCGGCCATCTGCTTATGGGAGCTCTTCTGCTTATTGCAGTGGCTGCTTATGGACCGGTGCTTTCTGTTACTCTGCAGTTTTACGAAAAAGTTTTTTATTATACCAGCAGTGTAGGTGTCTATGGCTTTATAAAAGGCTTGAGAGAAATGGCGTCACCAGTCATCCTTGCCTACACCTTTGTGGGAAAATATGCAGAAGGAAATTATGGTGGCATTCTGGGAATTGTGCTTCTGGTGACAATCACTTTTGGCGTTCTTGGATATTATGCATTTGTAAACAGAAAATCCGAAAGAACCGGTATGGCCTTTGTTTTTCCATGGGTTGGCACAATCATAAGATTTATGATTGTGGTTCCCGGAGGACTTGGAATCGGACTTATTTTCTATATGCTTCCAAGTGACAATTCCAGAATTGTATGGTGGATTTTCGGATTGATTTTTGGAACCCTTCTTTCAGGAGGGATAATGGGAATTATTTATTACAGGGATTTCCGAAAATTTTTCTCCAATAAAATACAGTTTGTGGTAAGCGGGGCCTGTGTAGCATTTGTGGCCTGTATGTTCTTATTTGACCTGACTGGATACGACAACTATATCCCTTCTTATGATAAAATCGAAAATATTGCAGCTGAATTTACGGATGGCGGTGGATGGGAGAATACTTATAGCGTTGAAATAAATGAAGATGGCAAGATTTCCACACAGGATTCCGGATATTATAGGAATGGAGATCTTCTGGGCAATAATCTGGGCATTAGTCCTGATATTTATGCATGTGTGGAGCAGATTGTGAAGGAAAACAAGGTTATATGCCGATCCCTTTCAGAAGATAGTGACAACAGAGCGCTGTGGAACGGCGATATATGGGATTCTTCTAACGATACATCAAGACTTCAGATGCGTTATGACCTGAAATCCGGAAAAACTGTTTATCGCTCTTATATGGTCAGCACAGAGAATCAGAAGAACTTGTATAAAGAGGGATATGCGGAGGGAACCTTAAAGTCTGAGCGCTATTCCATTTTAAAGCTGGATGATAAATATGTGGATGAGGTGCGCTGTGATTTTATTACAGGAGAATCTATTTCCCTTTTCCAGGACAATAAGGCAAAGAGACAGCTGTTGGTGGATGCATTTCGTCAGGATGTAGAGGAGGCGGATCCGGAAGTGCTGACCGGAGAGCCATGTGCAAGCCTGAACATTGAGTATTCCGGAGTACCATCTGCAGAATCTGTTGATGCCATGGTGCCTGGCAGAACCGGAGACTATTATTTTTACGCATGCTTTTATGTATTCCCGCAGTTCAAAAGGACAGTTGAAATTTTGAAGGAAACAGGGTATCCTGTCTCTATGGAGGATGTGAAGCTGAGCGCTGTGGAAGTGGAATATTATATGAATGAGGAGCACAATGAATATTCTTCTCCTGTGGTTTACGATCAGCCGGAACAGCTGGAAGAACTGAAAAAGGTTCTGAGATGTTACCAGATGGTGCCATTCTGGGAAAAAAGGGAAGCTGATAAATGGGCCAGACTGAAGGTTGTGATTGACGGAGTGGAATCAGAGGCAGCGTGGTCCATAATGGCGAAGGATGTTCCGGAATTTATGAAAGAGGATTCACAGCGGGCATTATCCTTTGAGGTTTTTGAAAAGGAATAAAGAAGGAGAGCTACTATAAAGAATGGGAAAAGCAGTGAGACTGGACAGATTTCTGGCGGATTCAGGAGCAGGTACGAGAACGGAAGTGAAGAAGCTGATCCAGAAGGGATTGGTTCAGGTAAATGGTGAGAAGGCGAAAAAGCCGGAACTGAAAATAGATCCGGAGACGGATGTGGTAGAATTTGACGGAGAGCATATTGGAGCAAGGGCAGAGTTTGTGTACTATCTTTTGCACAAGCCTGCCGGATATGTAAGTGCCACAGAAGATACCAGGGAAAAGACAGTTCTGGATCTGGTGCCAAAGGATGGCAGACGGAATCTTTTTCCGGTAGGACGTCTTGATAAGGATACGGAAGGCTTGCTTCTTATTACAGATGATGGACAGCTTGCCCACAGACTGCTTTCCCCGAAGAAACATGTGGATAAGACGTATTTCGCGGTGACGGAAGGAAAAGTGGTGCCAGAGGATATAGAGAAGATCCGGTTAGGTGTGGATATTGGAGATGAGAAGCCGACCTTGCCGGGGAAACTGGAGATTCTCAGAACATGGAAAGAGGATGCTGACCGTAAAAATGTCGAAGGTGAATCAGGAGCAGTGATAGCCAATTCAAATGCTGCAGGACATAAGGCAGATCCGGAGGGCAGCATCTGGTGTTCTGAAATTCTTCTGACAATCCACGAGGGCCGTTTTCATCAGGTGAAGCGAATGATGGAAGCTGTTGGAAAGAAAGTAATTTATCTGAAACGGATTTCTATGGGGGCGCTGACTTTGCCAGATGACCTGCCGAAAGGAAAGGCCAGGGAACTGACGCCTGATGAACTGGCGGCGCTGAAATGCGAAAACTCCTAAAAGGGTATGTCTGCTTACGCAAATATTGTTGAATATGAAAGTCAGCTGCTTTGCAGCTGTTGACTGTATTTGTAATTCGGGCTATCGTCCTACTTACTCATACGGTATAGCCCGCCCGATATCCATGAATTCGCTCATGCAAGCCTGGCTCATTCATGGCTGCCGTCTGGGACTTTCATTGTAAAATAGCGGAAAAATTTGCAAAAACCCTCTTTACACGGAGGGTTTTGTCATGTTATAATGCAAAAGTTGCAAACCATCAAACACGCATGGAGATTCCCAGGATGGTGCCCTGCGGTGTGAGGCTGGGTCCGAGAGGAAAAGGATTCATGCGGAAGAATTTAACCAAAAGGAGAAAAAGACATGAGCGTTATTTCAATGAAACAGCTTTTAGAGGCAGGTGTTCATTTCGGACATCAGACAAGAAGATGGAACCCTAAAATGGCTCCATACATCTACACAGAGAGAAATGGTATCTACATCATCGACTTACAGCAGTCTGTAGGAATGGTTGACGATGCTTATAATGCAATCGCTGATATCGTAGCTAACGGCGGAAATATCCTTTTCGTTGGTACTAAGAAACAGGCTCAGGACGCTATCAAGACAGAGGCTGAGCGTTGCGGACAGTTCTATGTAAATGAGAGATGGTTAGGCGGTATGCTTACCAACTTCAAGACTATCCAGAGCCGTATTGCGAAACTGAAAGAGATTGAGACCATGGAGTCTGATGGAACATTCGATGTTCTGCCTAAGAAAGAAGTTATCGCTTTAAGAAAAGAATTAGATAAACTTCAGAAGAACCTTGGCGGTATCAAAGAAATGAAGAGACTTCCAGATGCTATCTTCGTAGTAGATCCTAAGAAGGAAAAGATCTGCATTCAGGAAGCTCATACACTGGGAATTCCGCTTATCGGAATCTGCGATACTAACTGTGACCCAGAAGAACTGGATTACGTAATCCCGGGTAACGATGACGCTATCCGTGCTGTAAAACTGATCGTTTCCAAGATGGCTGACGCTGTTATCGAAGCAAACCAGGGACAGACAGACGCTGAGGGAGAAATCCAGGCTGAGTCTGAAGAGTTCGCTACAGAGGAATAATTTGTGAAAATTCTGGACGTCAGCTGTGAATGAGCTATGCCTGCATAGGTATATCCGCAGCTGACGGACAGGTCCTTACAACACACTATTAATCAGGAGGAAATGAAAATGGCTATTACAGCAGCACAGGTAAAAGAGTTAAGAGAGATGACCGGCGCTGGTATGATGGACTGTAAGAAAGCTCTTACAGCTACAGAAGGCGATATGGATAAAGCAGTAGAGTTCCTTCGCGAGAAAGGTCTTGCTACCGCTCAGAAGAAAGCAAACCGTGTTGCAGCAGAGGGTCTTTGCAAGACACTTGTTGCTGACGATGCTAAGAATGCAGTTGTTGTTGAGGTTAACTCCGAGACAGACTTCGTTGCTAAGAATGAGAAATTCCAGCAGTATGTTGCAGATGTTGCAGCTCAGGCTCTGACAACTACAGCAGCTGATATCGATGCTTTCCTTGCAGAGGCATGGGCACTTGATACCACTAAGACTGTAAAAGAAGCTCTTGCAGCTCAGATCGCAGTTATCGGTGAAAACATGAACATCCGTAGATTCGCTCAGATGAAAGAGGAGAACGGTTTTGTTGCTTCCTACACACATATGGGTGGAAAGATCGGTGTTCTTGTTGACGTTGAGACAGATGTTGTAAACGACGCTGTCAAAGAGATGGCTAAGAACGTTGCAATGCAGGTTGCAGCTCTGAAACCTCTTTACACAAGCGACAGCGAAGTAAGCGCTGAGTATATCGAGCATGAGAAAGAAATCCTTATGGCTCAGATTCAGAACGATCCTAAGGAATCCCAGAAACCGGAGAAGGTTATTCAGGGAATGATCACAGGACGTATCAAGAAAGAGCTTAAAGAGATCTGCCTTCTTGACCAGATTTACGTAAAAGCAGAAGATGGAAAACAGTCCGTTGGAAACTACGTAGCACAGGTTGCTAAAGAGAACGGCGCTAAGATCACAATCAAAGGCTTCGTTCGTTACGAGACCGGAGACGGAATCGAGAAGAAAGAAGAGAACTTTGCTGAGGAAGTTGCAAAGCAGATGGGTAAATAATCCATTAACTTAAGTTTTCTTTCTATTATTTTAATAAGTCTGAATTTAAGTATTTAAAGGCCCTGAAAGCCTTATAAACACTACGTTTCACAGTGATTATAAGGTTTTCGGGGCTTTTTTCTATATTTTTCTAAAAAAGTCCTAAATACCGCCAAGCATCGCTGGAAATCACCAAGAATCTCCAAAAATTGAGTATTGAGTAAGGAAAAACTGAGTAAAAGCAAAGGCTTGCAATCTTCAGCGAAGTTACTCAAATTATCAGCGGTTTCATCAGATCGCCATAATTTTCAAAAATCAAATTATAAACTTAAAAACTAATTGCATAAGGAGGAAATCAATATGGCAAGTACAGCGATAGGCGCAGCTGGCGAGGATGCTCGCACAATAACTTTTATGAGCAAAGAACATAAGGAATTCTATTTGGAATATCTGCCTAAATGCAGATGGAAAGACGTATATCATGAAGCATTGGTATATTGTCTTGGAATTGACAGAGATACACGAAAACACGTTAACAAAATTTATGATTTTAAAAATGGCAGTGTGAAGCCAGAATGTCTGCAGGAAGGTGGAGGAAAGACCACTACCACTATCAATCTTGGAGTAGTGTTCCGATTACTTAGCCAATTATGTTGTA
Source organism: Ruminococcus sp. 1001713B170207_170306_F1 (assembly GCF_015668065.1). Classification (NCBI taxonomy): domain Bacteria; kingdom Bacillati; phylum Bacillota; class Clostridia; order Eubacteriales; family Oscillospiraceae; genus Ruminococcus; species Ruminococcus sp. 1001713B170207_170306_F1. Next base: position 70,194 of record NZ_JADPEX010000008.1, read on the forward strand.
ACATCGGAATGATTAAAACGCATTGCCATGAAAAGAAAATGGTTTTATTATAATGATATAGATTTTATGTGTGAAAATAATTCTATATTTTTTATTAACTCCATCGTAACTCCATATATCTAATGTATAATTACAGGAAATATTAAAAAGAAATTGTGGGGAGTGATTTTATGTATCGAATATTGGTTGTTGAAGATGAGGATGACATTCAGAAAATATTAGAAAACTATTTGATAGATCAAGGATATGCAGTTACACTGGCGTATGATGGTGTGGATGGGATTGCAAAATTTCACAATGGCGAGTTTGATCTTGTGCTGTTGGATGTTATGATGCCAAAGATAGACGGTTTTGGAGTATGTGAATTAATCCGTAGAGAATCGAATGTACCAATTATCATGCTTACGGCATTAGATGAAGAAGCGTATCAGATCAAAGGCTTTGATATGAATGCAGATGATTATGTCACCAAGCCGTTTTCTATACCCATTTTATTGAGAAAAATTGCAGCAATCTTGAGAAGGACACAAAGAGAAGATGAATTGCAGGTGATTTCTTATAAAACGTTAAGCGTGGATGTGAAGGGGCATCATGTTTATATTTGTAAAGCAGAAAAGGGAGAACAGATAGAGGTTGAATTAACACAGAAAGAATTTGAAATGCTATATGTTCTGCTGATTAACAAAGGAATCGTTTTGACACGCCAGAAACTTCTAAATATGGTATGGGGAGAAGATTATTATGGGGAAGAGCGAATTGTGGATACACATATTAAGAATATCCGCAAAAAGCTGGGAGTAAATCTGATTAGTACAATAAGAGGGGTGGGATACCGGATTGATAAAGAGAATTAAAAACAGTCTGACCATAAAAATTTGCACACTGATTGCTGTCTTACTGGCAGTATCCAGTGGAATTACATATGCGGTAATTGTAGGATTCCTTCCAACCTATTATAGTAAACAGCTACAGAAGGATATTGATTCGGTTTCACAGGAAATGATTGAAACCATTCATTCTTATGAAACGATTAATGAAGCTTCTTATGCCATTGAATTGTTTGAAGCAGGTTCGAAAGTTTCAGTCGTGATTTTGGATGAACAGGGAAATAGGATATGGCCGGCTGAGAGTACAGCCGTGACAGAAGATGTATTGGATAATGGTGTGGTAGAGCAGGTTTATATGGGTGATATGATATTGACACACGAAAATAGCGCAGAGCAAACCACTATCGTACAGGAAGAAAATGCGGCCTATGAAGAGGGAGTAATCGGCCAGGCGGACGTCGTAACAGAGGATGTCGTCCAACAGGCTGATGGAATTGCAGAAGTTGGAGATAATTCAGCAGTGAAACGGTACAGCGTTAAAGTGGGTGGAGAAACATATACAATGATTGTTTCTGGGGGAATGCAGCCAGTCAATCAGGCTCTTGAAATATTATATCAGATACTGCCGTATATCCTTGGAATCGCTATTGTAGTTTCCATATTGTTTGCACTGGGGGCATCCCTTTATTTGACATTTCCGATCGTTAGGTTAAGTCAACTGGCTCAAAATATGGCTGCGCTTGATTTTGACAGTTCCTATCAGGGGAAAAGAACAGATGAAGTAGGAGTATTAGGGGAAAGCTTGAATGAGCTTTCCAAAAACCTCTCACGAGCATTGGAAGAACTGAAGAGTGCAAATGAAAAGCTTAAGTCAGATATCGAAATGGAACGCAAGATAGAGAAAAAGAGAATTGCATTTTTTTCAGCAGTGTCCCATGAACTGAAAACACCGATTACAATATTGAAAGGGCACTTGTCCGGAATGCTGCAGGGAGTAGGGGAATACAGGGACAGAAATTACTATTTGCAGCGGTCACTGGAAACCACAGAAAAAATGGAAGACATGGTAAAGGAACTTCTGACTGTTTCACGGATCGAGAATAACAAATTTATTACACAAAAGACCGATATAGCAGAACAGCTCCGCTTGCAGATTGCTGATATGGCTGAACTGATAGAAAATAAAAAACTGGAACTGCAAGTGGAGATCCCAGAACATTTGTATGCAGATGTGAATCCGGTGATGATGGACAAAGTTTTTTCTAACCTTCTGCTTAATGCCATCCGTTATACGCCGGAAGAAAAAGGAAATTATATCAGAGTTTTGCTGAAACCGGGAACAGATACCGAGACGGTATATTGCCAGATTGAAAATACCGGGGTGTTTATTCCGGAAGAAGCATTAGTCCATTTGTTTGAAGCATTTTATCGTGTGGAACAGTCCCGTAACCGCCAGACCGGTGGAAGCGGATTGGGTCTTTATATTGTAAAAATGATCTTGGACCAGCATGGAGCAAGCTATCGTATGGGTAATACATGTGATGGGGTTTGTTTTTCCTTTTCTCTATAAATCACACACGAATCACATATAAACTCCAATTACATTACAAAATTCAATGGTATGGTATGGACATAATAAAAAATGTAAAGGAGTTGGATGTACAATGAAAAGAAAAATTGCAGCTTTATTAATGGGAACTACCTTATCTGTGGCAGTATGCGGCTACAGTGTGCAGGCAATGACTTACGGATATGATATGGGAGGAAAGGTATTTATCTCCGAAGATTCTTCATCTTCCAATCTGACAGAGGAAGAAAAGGAAAAATTATCCGACTGGCATAAGGAAGAAATGCGTAATGAACTTGCTTATCTTGAATGCTACGGTGTTACTTATGATGCAGACAGTGATACACTGTATTATCAGGGGAAAACCGTAAGATGGCTGATTGACCGACAGCTTGAGGATACTTATAAGTCGATCCAGATGCCGGAAGGTGAAATTGATGTCTATACGGTAAGGGAAGACGATTACAGATTAACGGGCGTTCGGATTGCTACACAGGAAGAATATGACCAGCGGACAAAGGAAATGGAAGCGTTGGAAGCAGCGGCTGGAAAAGAATCATCTTATGTACAAGAAGCTGTGGATACAGAAACGGGAAGTAGTATTCATATGTTTGCTTACGATGAGGAAACAGTAACGGAAGCCAATGATGGGTCAGCGACGGAAACAGCAGTAGTGACAGAAGATGTGGTGTCAAATTATGCGGAACAGAAGGATACAGTTGAAAATGCAGTGGAAACAGCAGAGGGTACCTGTGTAGTAGGAGATAATCTTAATTCAGAAATAAAGATTCAGGAATATAAGCAGAATGGCATAGACCTCGATTCTGCGACAGGTAGCTGGATGTGGCATGGAAAAGAAGTTCATTTACTAATGGACGAGGATGGAAGTTTTTACCAGAATGGAAGCAAGGAGGCAAAAGATAATAAGATATATCTGATAGTGAAACGGGAAGATGATGGCAGGATTAAAACTGTGAGACAGATTACAATGGAAGAAGTTATGGCAAGTATAGCGCATTTGAATTAGAAATTAGATATAAACGTTTGCAAGGTGAAGCATATTGGGAAAATGTTGATTTTGACATTTGAGGATCATGAAGAGAACATGATTGACTGGATTGTGTCATGTTTAGGCATAGGTGTAAAGTCTTTTCAGATTCAGAATACTAAAACGGAAAAATTAAAATTTCGAGATCTAAGAATAGATTTTAGTTGTCGTAAGGTTATAAAAAATAATAGACAAGAATGCACCACAGCTGCGGCTGTGGTGCGAGTTTTAGGCGGAAAATTTCTGGAAGTTCACATAGAATAAGAATTTACACCGACTCATAATTATGATACAATTATAGCACAAGAAAGAGAGGTGTTCATTATGCCAACAATTATGCCGATTAGAGATTTAAGAAAAACCAGTGAAATATCGGAACTGGCACATAAAAAGCAGGAACCAATATTTATTACGAAAAATGGATATAGTGACTTAGTTGTAATGAGTTCAGAGCTGTATGAACGTTTTGCCCAGACAAACAAGATTGATCAGGCAATTTATGAAGCAGAACAGGAAGTAACAGAAGGAGCAGAGCCGATTTCATTAGAAAGTGCAATGGAACAGCTCAACAAGAAATATTATGGATAAATATGAGATAATGCTGTATCCAAGAGCGTACCGGGATATTCATGATATTTATGCTTATATTGCACTTGAAAAATTGTCACCTGAAACTGCAAAAGAACAGACGGATCGGATTTGGCAGGCAATAAAAAAGCTGGAACTGTTTCCAAAATCGCACCAGGACCGTCTGGTAGGTCGCTATGCCGGAAAAGAATATAAACAGCTGATCATTGACAATTATATTGCTATTTTTAAAGTTGATGAAAACAAGAAAAAAGTATTTGTATTGACAGTGCAATATCAGGGAAGGCAGATGTAAACGAAAGGGTTGAACTGCTGTACAAAATAACATTTAAGAATGATAGTCAGATATAAAAAGGACACAGACAGTCAAGTTTCGATTGCCTGTGTCTTGTTTTGTAAAAATAAAAAATTTTTGAAAGCAAATTCCCATATTTTAAGTCTAATAGTTACAAAAACAAAAAGGGGGAATAAAATGGAGGCTTTGGTAACAGCTGCTAAAAATGGAGATAAAGAAGCGTTCGTTCAGCTGATCCGGATAAATAAGCAGAGCATGTATAAAGCTGCCTGGGTTTATCTTCGGAACGAACAGGACATTGCAGATGCACTGCAAAATACGATCCTGTCCTGTTATGAAAAGATACAGGGATTAAGGGAAGTGAAATATTTTAAAACCTGGCTGATGCGGATTCTGATAAATGAATGCAAAGACATTCTCCGTCAAAAGAACCATGACGCGGAACTGGATAATATCTCAGAAGGTGTACAGTGTGAAGATCTGGATCTCTGCGAATGGAAACAATTGCTTTTATGTCTGGATGAAGAAAGCCGGAAAATCGTGGAACTCTATTATTTTGATGAATTTTCCGTAAAGGAAATTGGTAATCTTCTTGAAATGAACAGCAACACCGTATCAACCAAACTTTCCCGGGCAAGAGCAAAATTAAAAAAGGTGATCAGGAGGTGAAGACTATGGATGAAAAAGAAATCAGAAAAATTTTAAAAGAAGAAACTGTGATACCGGACAATATTGATAAAGCTATGGAAGATGTTCTGAAGGGAATTTTGGATTCTCCAGATGAGAGAATGAGCAGCACGAAGAATCTAATTGTAAAATCAGATAAAGGAAGATCAAAAAATTCAGGGAATAAGAAAAAAATAATCCGGATTCTTCTTCCTGTGGCTGCTGTATTAGGCGTCAGCACCGGCGTACTTGCAACAAAACTTGGATGGCTTCACAAAGAACTGGAGCAGCAGGGTGTTACAGAACAGGAAGCTGTTCAAATGGTTGTCACAGAACCTGATTCAACTGCAGAAAATGTGGAAGATGTGACTTCTTATCATATAACGCCAAAGGAGAGGGATTGGAACCAGTCTATGCTGTCTGTTACAGAAGCGTATTTTGATGGCAGCGGTTTCAGCTTTCTTGGAGAGCCTTCCGGGGCGGTGGAGAATTATACGCTCAGCTGCCGTGACCATGCGACAGTGAATGGAGAAGATGCACTTGCAACTTTGAATAAGATAGACGGGGAAGATCTCTATTATGGACATATTACCCTGTATGATGATGCTTTGACAGAGAAAATATTAAATGAAGATTCCCAGGTAGAGGTTTCCATGACCATTCAGGCATATCCGGATTATAACGGCAGGATCTATTACACTTGGAAAGATGATGAAGCTTTCAGAAAGATTTTTAAAACTGGTTCTTTTACAGATTCAGAAGGAATGCTGGCTTATGCACTGCCTGCGGAGGATGCTTACAGAGGATATACGCCGCAGACCCTTACAGTAACCCTTCCGTTAAATGATGAAGTACGGGATATTATAGAAAAATACAGAAAAGAAGGAAAGATGCAGGCGGAAGATACTGGTGTAGAACCCATTTCGGATTCTACGGAAGAGAGTACACAGGAAACAACAGACTCAGAAAATCCTTCAGATGCTACGGGAGCGAATGAGAAATATGATCCGGAAACAGCAGTATTACAGGTAAAGGAAAGCCATGTAACAGCTTCTTTGCCGGGAAAATCTGGAACTCTTACGATAGAGGCTGATATTACCGGAAGTACCACCGATGTTTCGAAAGGAATTCTGGAAAAACGCAGCGTATCAGAGGAAGAAATCTGCTCCTGGTTTGGCGGGGAAGATGGCTGGGAAAAATCTGAGACAGATGAAACGGTCTGGGAAAATAAAGAGAAAGGATTGCAGTTATTCATTTCAGACGGAAGAATACAGTGTGACGGATTAAGTGAAAAAGACCTGGGAGCTTTAGAAAACAATACGGAAGGGGAATTAAATATTATAAATCAGCTGCTTTCCAAAGCTAATTTAACGGGAACTTCTGTAAGAAAATCAATCAGCAACATGACGGAGGGATATGATTATTACGATACAGAGATTCTGTTGAATGGGATCCCGGTGGGCGGGCTTTCTCAGCATGGTTATCTGGGAACTGCAGGCTTTGGCCCTGCGCCTGAAGACTGTTATTTCAACATACCGATTCCGCTTCAGTTGAAAGTGGAAGAAACAGTTACTATGCTTCCAATGGAAGAAATTATGAAGTCAGTGGAACAATATGTAAAAGAAGGCAAAATTGGTCTCTTCACGGAACAGGACACTGCGGAGGAAACAGAATCCACCACGATTCCAGTTACAAAAATATGTTTGGAATACTATATTGATGAAACCGCAGACGGAATCACATACAGACCTGTCTGGAGCTTTCGCTGCCCTTACCAGTGGAAAGATTCCCCGGACGAACAGGAACTGTTTTACATAGACGGGGAAACGGGGGCACTGATTCGTGATGCGTTTGGCTGGTAGGTATGAAAAAAAGAGCCGGATCCATTCCGAATTAGAATAAGTTCAGAACCCCCCCAGTTTATTCAGTAAGTTGCGTCAAATTTGCGTAAGCTTTATGGGCAGAACCTCGCAAATCCATATAAATAAAGGCTGTTCACAAATACTTTGCAAAGCAGATGGGTAAATAATCCATTAACTTAAGTTTTATTGTGCTGACCGGGGACAAACTGGGGGCAGATCCCTCCAAATGTGTGTTTTTCGGACAGGGATATTATGAGAAAACTGTCAGTGCATTGCAGGAATATGAGAATTATACGGAAATTGCTTATAATCCGGGTACTGATATTTAATGGAAATTTAGAGCACATTTTTTCAGGCATGATGCAGACCGCAGATACATATGGAGTGGACCTGCCGGGGAAAAGGTGGCTGTAAATCTAATATAATTTTAAGGAGGATTTGACTATGGCAGAGAACAAAATGACAAAGGAAGTTTTAAAAGCTGCAAAGGGAACCGGATCTGTGGAAGAACTTCAGAAACTGGCGAAGGAAAACGGCATGGAGCTTGATGCTGCACAGGCAGAAGAAATGTATGCCAGATTACACCCGGTAACCCAGGAACTTTCAGATGATGAGCTGGACAATGTAACAGGCGGTGATTCCTGCGACGTAGGATACAGCTGCCCGAAATGCGGAAGTACGGAGGCTTCTTCCAGAGAGCCGCTTTATGGCTGCACCTATGTAACCTGCGCCTGCTGCGGTGCAACCTACTGGGATCCTACTTCCACCAAAACACAGAATTAATTGATTTTGGATGGAGGGATATTTTTGATGGAAGACGAAATAACAAAAAGAGAGCTTTCAGATGATGAGTTGGACAATGTGTCCGGTGGAGGATGCGAGGAGAATGCGCGAAACTGCTGTCCACAATGTGGGAGTACAGAAGCGAAAACAATTTTCAGTAGAGAAGACGGTTCTCTGGTTGAATGCGCTGTTTGTGGTACGGGGTACTGGAAAATTTAAAGCGCATTCCCAAAGTCCCTGGCTCGCAGCCTTTTAGTGGAAAATCCCGCAGTCCGTATTGATGATAACGGATTGCGGGATTTTTTATAAAAAAGATACTTTAATATTGCTCTTTACAATAGGTATAATTATTTTAAATATGTTTAACATTGGCAATACACAGAATTTAACATAGACAGCTATAATATCTTTCAGAAAAGGAAAAAAGAATGATATTTTTGAGTTGCTGCGAAGTAACCGAACAGTAACGCTTTTTAAGGCAAGGAGGCTTCTTTTATGAGAAAGATATTACAGAGAAATGAGAAAGTGGAGCTTAACAGTTTTATAGATGAATTTGTAAAGGCAAGACAGAAATACTTTACACCAGGTCAGGAATGGCTGGAAGCAGAGCTGGCGGAGGAAAAGATTAGCGTGTATATGGATAAAGCACAGCTGGAAAAAGATCTGGATGAGCTTGTAAAGACCAGTTTGATGTATGGCAAGGTACGGAATCTGGAAATGAAGATTCAGGTGAAAAAGACTGCAGATGGTGCTGGAATCTGTTTCTCGGATAATGGTGTTGGAAACTGGAGAAATAAGAGCATCTGTGTAACAGGAAAGCCTGGCAGAGGCCTGGAAACAAAGAAAATCTGGGGCGTGCAGGTTGCCTGAGTGTCAGTTTATTAATGGTTTGAAAAAGGTTCTTTGCAAGACAAGTCAATATGGAAATCAGATCGCAGAGGATTATGAAAATACAGGATTTCTGCGGTCTGTTTTTATAGTATGTGGCAAAAAAAACGGCAGCCCGGTACTTTCCGGGCTGCCGTAAATTTTTCAGACACGCTTTAGAGCCTGTTTGAAAGATCAGATGTTCAGAAGATCGCTGAATACCTTAAGAGCACCGTCTGTATTGTGTGCAAGTACACGTTTCGCAAGAACTTTACCAAGCTGAACGCCTTCCTGGTCGAAGCTGTTCAGATTCCATACGAAGCCCTGGAACATGATCTTGTTCTCAAAGTGAGCAAGCAATGCACCAAGGGAAGCAGGGGTAAGCTGCTGACCGATGATAATGCTGGACGGACGTTTACCCTTGAAGTTCTTGTTCAGGTTCTCATCCTCTTTACCGCAGGCAAATGCAACAATCTGAGCTGCCACGTTAGCGCAGAGCTTCTGCTGGCTGGTGCTGTTCTCAATGTCAACATCTACGCCAAGCTGGCTGTTCTTAAAGCCGATGAACTGAAGCGGGACAATGTCAGAGCCCTGATGCAATAACTGATAGAAGGAATGCTGACCGTTGGTTCCTGGCTCTCCGAAGATAACCGGACCTGTTACGTAGTTAACCGGCTCGCCGAAACGGTTTACGGTTTTACCATTGGACTCCATGTCACACTGCTGAAGGTGTGCCGGGAAGCGGCTTAATGCCTGTGAATATGGAAGAACAGCTGTGGAAGGATATCCCTGCACATTTCTCTCATAGATACCGATCAGGGCATCCAGCATATCTGGGTTCTTCATAAGGTCACGGTTTGTTGCAAGCTGATCCTCAGCTGCAGCACCTTCAAGGAGCTGAGCAAATACTTCCGGTCCGAATGCCAGGGAAAGGATTGCTCCGCCTACGCCGGAAACAGAAGAGTAACGGCCTCCGATGTAGTCATCCATGAAGATGGCGGTAAGATAATCTTCACTCTTTGCAAGAGGGGAAGTCTCACTTGTAACGGCAAGCATGTGTTTGGAAGGATTCAGACCTGCTTTTGTCAGGGCATCCTTTACAAATGCTTCGTTGGTCAGTGTCTCAAGGGTTGTACCGGATTTGGATACAACGATGAATAAGGAGTGTGCAAGGTCTACAGAAGCAAGTACTGCAGCTGCATCATCCGGGTCAACGTTGCTGATGAACTTCGCTTCCATCTTGAATGTGTTATTGGCCTTCGCCCAGTTCTCCAGTGCGATGTAAAGAGCACGGGGACCAAGGTCACTTCCGCCGATACCAATCTGAACGACTGTGGTGAATTTCTCACCAGCTTCGTTGGTGATCTCACCAGCATGAACCTTATTTGCAAAATCAGCAGCTTTTTTCTGCTGGGCAACGTAGAATTCACGTTTGTCTACACCATCTACAACAACCGGGTTACCAAGCTGCTTACGTGCAAGGTGATGAAGAACCATACGGTTCTCTCCGGTGTTGATCACTGCACCATTATATAATTCCTGAAATTTGTCGATCAGCTGTGCCTCGTCAGCCAGTTTCGCAAGTGCGGATAAAACGGTTTCGTCTACTTCTTTGGCTGCATAGTTGTAAGAAAGACCAGCTGCCATTGGTGTACTATAATCAGCTACACGCTTGCCACCTTCTTCACCAGACAGAGCTGCCGCAATGTCTACGTGATTCTTAAGCTCTTTCAGTTTGCCAAAAGAATCAAGTGTGTCAAGATTTTTCCATGTTGCCATAATATAATTCCTCCTTTAAATGGTTGAGACTATAGTTGCTGTTCAAAGCTTGTTCAGCAACGGATTATGCTCTCAAAGGAGTCTCACTGTGAGACCCGTATCGAAATCATTATACTGAAAAATTTATAGAATTTCAATGCAAGGATGAAGATTCTTGAAAAATTAACATTAATATAAGAAAGAATGGGGCTGATATGAAAAAAAGAACATAAAAGCTGGAGAAAAAGAGGGGATAGAAGTAAAAAAACAGCCGACAGAAGCTGAAAAATGTTTCTGTCGACTGTTTGAACGGACCTTTGCAATAGGTTTCTGCATTGGTCAAGTTGAATGTGAGGGATGGATTACTCCTGTGTAATTCCGGTTACTTCATAGCCAGCGTCTTTGATTACCTGGCGGATTTTGTCCTCGTCCACTTTCTCTGGTGCTGAGAAAATAGTAGTTCCGGCATCATGGGAGGATACAACATCCTGTACCCCAAATGCTTCCTGGATTGCTTTGTTTACGTGTGCTTCGCAATGTCCGCACATCATTCCTGTTACATTAACTGTCACTTTTACCATGGTATTATTCTCCTTTTTGTTAGTATTGTTATTAATATCGCTGCATTCGTTCAAAAGCTTGCAGCTGTTATTAATCGTCTGTTCTGCGTCTGAAGTTTTATCTGTATTGAATGATTTTGAGAAAATCGCAGATAACGCTTCAGGGGAATCGGTAATATTTCCAGAATTGGATTCTATGGAAACCGGATTCTTGATTTTTTTATCTTTGTCTGCATCGTGAATCTTAAATAGGTTCAGTCTCAACGCGTTGGTAACTACACAGAAGCTGGAAAGGCTCATGGCAGCAGCGCCGAACATCGGGTTCAGGGTCCATCCGAAAATTGGAATCCATACGCCGGCAGCCAGCGGAATACCAATTACATTGTAGAAGAACGCCCAGAAGAGATTCTCGTGGATGTTGCGAAGAGTAGCGCGGCTCATACGGATAGCAGCTGGCACGTCGGAAAGCTGGCTTTTCATAAGGACAATATCTGCTGCATCGATGGCTATATCCGTTCCGGCACCGATGGCAATACCAATATCTGCTCTGGTAAGGGCTGGTGCGTCGTTGATTCCGTCGCCAACCATGGCAACCTTGCCTTTTTCCTTCAGGGAGCGGATGACGCTCTCTTTTCCATCTGGAAGGACGCCTGCAATAACCTGGTCAACACCTGCCTGTGCGCCGATGGCTCTGGCCGTGCGCTTGTTGTCTCCGGTAAGCATAACTACGTGGATACCCATATTCTGAAGCTCTTTGACTGCCTGTGCACTGTCCGGTTTGATTACATCAGCAACTGCAATGATTCCAAGAAGTTTTCCATCTTTTGCGAAAAGAAGAGGAGTTTTTCCTGCTTCGGCAAGCTTCTCGGCCTGGTTCATAAGAGACGGAGAGACAGCTGCCAGAGTGTTGATGTATTTCATGCTTCCGCCGATAAGCGTGGAAGCGCCAAGCTTCGCAGAGAGTCCATTGCCGGGAAGAGCCTGGAATTCTGTGACTTCCTGGGCTGTAAGACCAAGGCTTGCAGCTTTTTCCAGAATGGCTTTCGCAAGAGGGTGCTCGCTCTTTTTTTCAAGGGCGTAGGCAAGGGTGAGAAGATCGTTCTCAGATACGTCGTCTGCAGGGAGAATGTCAGTAACCTCCGGCTGACCGTTTGTGATGGTTCCGGTTTTGTCAAGGGCTACGATCTGAACCTTTCCGGCTTCCTCAAGGGAGACGGCTGTTTTGAAAAGGATACCGTTTTTGGCACCCATTCCGTTTCCAACCATAATGGCAACCGGAGTGGCAAGACCAAGGGCGCATGGGCAGCTGATGACCAGAACGGAAATTCCTCTTGCCAGGGCGTAGCCAGCCTCATGACCGGTAAGCAGCCAGACAATAGTTGTTATAATTGCAATGGTGATAACAGCAGGTACGAAAACACTGGAAACACGGTCTGCGATTTTTGCAATAGGAGCTTTGGTGGCTGCAGCATCACTGACCATTTTGATGATCTGGGAGAGGGTGGTGTCTTCGCCAACGCGGGTAGCTTCACATTTGATGAAACCAGACTGGTTGACTGTGGCTGCAAAGACAAGATCTCCGGCAGCTTTGTCAACAGGGATACTCTCACCTGTAAGGGCAGATTCGTTGACTGCACTGGAGCCTTCGATAATCACACCATCCACCGGGATGTTTTCACCAGGGCGAACAACAAAGGTGTCACCTTTTACAACCTGGTCAATGGGAACGGTGGCTTCCTGGCCGTTTCGGATGACAACGGCAGTCTTGGGAGCAAGCTTCATAAGACCTTTTAAGGCATCCGTGGTCTTGCCCTTGGAACGGGCTTCCAGCATTTTTCCAACGGTGATCAGGGTCAGGATCATAGCGGCAGATTCGAAATAGAATTCCATCATGTAGTGCATGACAAGTTCGGAATTGCCGTCAACCTGGGCTCTGGTCATGGCGAACAGGGCGTAGACACTCCATACAAAGGAGGCCATGGAGCCGAGAGCTACTAGGGTATCCATGTTCGGAGAGCGGTGCCACAGACTCCTGAAGCCACTGATGAAAAATTTCTGATTGATGACCATGACGATTCCTGCAAGAAGCAGCTGTACAAGTCCCATGGCGATATGGTTGCCATCAAACCAGGCTGGCAGCGGCCATCCCCACATCATGTGTCCCATGGAAAAGTACATCAGCACCAGAAGAAAACCTACTGAGGCAATAAGCCGTTTCCTGAGGAGTGGCGTTTCGTGATCTTCCAAGGCTTTCTCAGCATCGGAAACGGATTCCGTCTGACCGGAAGCACCCTTCAGGCTGCAGCCGTATCCGGCTTCTTCTACAGCTGAGACAATGGCAGAGGCTGAGGCAGTTCCTTCCACTCCCATGGAATTGGTAAGCAGGCTTACGGAGCAGGAAGTAACTCCCGGAACCTTGTTTACCGCTTTTTCCACACGGGCGCTGCAGGCTGCACAGCTCATGCCGGTGACGTTGTATTGTTCCATAATAAATTCCTCCTTCGAATACAGTGTTTCGATACCAACGGACTGCTCTGCGCATTCGTACCTCCGCAGGCAGGTACACATTCGGAATGCGCTGGTATCTCACTTCATTAGCTTCTGCAAAGTTGCAACCAGCTCATCAATGGTTTCGTCTTTACCATCACGGATATCTCTTGCCACACAGGTTCGGATATGATTGGCGAGAAGTTCCTTATTAAATGCATTCACAGCGGCATTTACAGCTGCTGACTGAATAAGAATATCGTTGCAGTAAGCGTCATTCTCCAGCATTCCTATAATCCCCCTTATCTGGCCTTCAATACGTTTCAGACGGTTTACCAGCTTCCTGCGCTCTGCTTCGGAACGATCGGTGTGCTTGGTACAACAGCAGGAACAGACCTTCTTGGTAGGTTCCTGGCTGGAAAGAGTTGCAGGATCGGCTGCGGTGTGGCTGCAGCAGGATTCGGATTTATAATCAGCTGTCATAGGCGGACTCCTTTCCTTATATACCCCTTAGGGGTATGTATTTGATGAAACCAATATATACCCTGGCGGGGTATTTGTCAATAAGTAATTCACAGAAAACCTGAGAATTGCGGCGCGAAACCATGCGAAAGCATGATTCCTGTGTATCGCGAAGCGTGTTGCTATGAACGGAGTGAATAGTAATCTGTTTGAAAAATTATTCCCGCAATCTGCACGCCCCACTTTGCGGTATATTTTGCCCGAATTCAGTTGCCGTAGCCCGCTACGGCGCCCTCATCAGGACAAAATCTCCCACAAATTGTGACGCACATCTTGCAGAAAGCCTTTTTCAAACATACTTTAGTTCATAAAAAATACATAAAAAGTTCATAAAAAATATATAATAATATGGTACATATTAAATATCCGAGTCGAATATGTATAATGGTTATAGCGCGAAGGTTGCATCATGAACATGATGCGCAAAAGAGAATCCGGTGAGAGTCCGGAACGATGCCGTCACTGTGTAAGGGAACTGCTTCAGAGCCCACTGGGAAACCGGGAAGGGGGAGCAGTGTTGACCGAAGTCAGGAGAACTGCCTTGGCGTGGAATCTTAGGTCTGCGGTACACAGAACCTGTATTCTCATAACGATACATGAATATTTCCTGAATGTTTTTTGGAAGAAAAGTGTGTATATGAGAATGTGTGCAGTCGCAGAAAATGCGGCTGTTTTTATGCAATGGGAGATTGGTGATAGATTTCCCATGGGATTCTTTATACGTGATTCTATCCGGAAATACAAAAAAAAGAGGAAAAAGAAATGAAAAGAAAATCTTTATTAGCAATCCTTCTTGCAGCTTCTATGGCAGCAAGCATGACAGCAGCAACAGCAACTGTTGCATTTGCAGAGACAGAGGAAGCAGCAGAGGAGACAACAGACGATGCTGAGACAGCTGATGATGCTGAGGCAGCTGACGATGCTGAAGCAGCTGATGATGCTGAGACAACAGACGATGCAGAAGCAGCTGATGACACTGCAGATGCAGATAAGGAAGCGGCTGATAAAGTAGCAGCACTTATCGATGCTATTTATGTTCAGGAGAGAACAGATGATACAGATGAGCAGTGCAAGGAAGCTAAAGAAGCATGGGATGCCCTTACAGATGCTCAGAAAGAGCTTGTAGAGGGAGAAGAGGCAAGTCCAGAGTATTTCGGACGTGACACAGGTGATGCTTCCAAGGATGATCCGCGTAATCAGGACGAGATCGGTGAGAATGAGCTTCTTGTAGTAAGCTTTGGTACTTCCTTTAACGACAGCCGTGCAGAGGATATCAAAGGAATCGAGGATGCTCTTGCAGAAGCATTCCCGGATTGGTCTGTAAGAAGAGCATTTACCGCTCAGATCATTATCAACCATGTACAGGCAAGAGATGATGAGAAGATTGATAACATGCAGCAGGCACTTGACCGTGCAGTAGCAAACGGTGTTAAGAATCTTGTAGTTCAGCCTACACATCTTATGCATGGTGCTGAGTACGATGAGATGGTAGAAGCTATTGATGCTTACAAAGATAAATTTGAATCTGTAGCAATCGCTGAACCAATGCTTGGTGAGGTTGGCGATGACGCTACCGTTATCAACGATGACAAAGCTGCTGTTGCTCAGGCAATCACAGATGAAGCTGTAAAAGAAGCTGGATATGACAGCATGGAAGCAGCTGCAGAAGATGGAACCGCATTTGTATTCATGGGACATGGTACTTCCCATACAGCAAACGTTACATATGATCAGATGCAGACCCAGATGGAGAAACTTGAATTCACAAACGCATTCATCGGTACTGTAGAAGGTGAGCCAGAGGATACAGCTTGTGATGAAGTTATCAATAAAGTAAAAGATGCCGGATTCAAGAAAGTAATCCTTCGTCCGCTTATGGTTGTTGCTGGTGACCATGCAAACAATGATATGGCTGGTGATGATGATGACTCCTGGAAGAGCATGTTCGAGGCTTCTGGAGATTTCGATGAGATTGACTGCCAGATCGAAGGTCTTGGAAGAATTGACGCTGTTGAGCAGCTTTATGTAGCTCATACTCAGGCAGCTATTGATTCCATCGCGAAATAATTATCCTGGTATAAATTGTTATTGCAACAGAACAAAAGCAGCTGCTCCTACACTGTGGGGCAGCTGTTTGAGTAATAAAACAAATACGGCACACACAAGTGTACCGTAAATAAAGAAAAAGCAAGGAGAGTTATTATGAAACGTTCATTAGTCATTTTATTAACAGCTGTAAGTATTTCCGCTATGACAGTAGGAACTGCATTCCCGGCATTTGCAGAAGCCACAGAGGCTGAGGCAGAGGAAACCACAGATGGTGCAGAGAATGCCGCAGACAGCGAACTTGAAGACGGTGTTTATGGTGTAGAGTTTGACACAGACAGCAGTATGTTCCATGTAAATGAGGCTTGCAACGGAAGAGCTACCCTCACTGTAAAGGATGGTAAAATGACCGTTCATATTACTCTCGTTTCCAAGAATATTGAGAATGTTTTCCTTGGAACAGCAGAGGATGCACAGAAAGACGGTGCCGAACTGATTCAGCCTACTATTGATAAGGTAACTTACAGCGATGGCATGACAGAGGAGGTTTATGGATTCAATGTTCCAGTAGAGAAGCTTGATGAAGAATTTGACCTGGCAATCATTGGTAAAAAGGGCAAATGGTATGACCATAAGGTAAGCGTTACGGATGTGCAGGAGCAGACTGAGGAAGAAAAAAATGCAGTTGAGATCGGTGAGGAAGAGAAAAGCGAAGATGCTGATACAACTACAGATGCAGCTGCCGAGGAAGAGAATAAGGATTGATCAATAATCTGAAAGGGACATCACATGAGCGAAAACGGTTCATGCGATGTCCCTTTTTATATTTATTTTGTTTTGCCCTCACCGGCAAAATATTCTTTTGTCAGCTTCACAACTGTACCGGAAAGCAGGAACAAAGCAATCAGGTTGGGAATTGCCATAAGACCGTTAAATGTCTCGGCAATGCTCCACATCAGTCCAAGGTTGGCAGTTGCGCCAAGGATGGCAACCAGGGAATAAATAACCATAAAAGGTTTGATCACTTTTTCAGAGAACAGGAACTCGATGCAGCGGGCACCGTAAAGTCCCCATCCGACTGCTGTGGAAAAAGCGAAGCAGCACATGGCAACTGCTGTAAAAATGGATACCCAGCTTCCATATGTAGAAGTAAATCCAAGGATCGTAAGCTCTGCGCCAGCTGCTTTTCCATAATCAACAGCAACGCCGCTGCAAAGGATAACCAGTGCAGTCAGTGTACAGATCACGATGGTATCTGTAAAGACTTCGAAAATACCGAACATACCCTGTTTTACAGGCTTTTTGGTATCTGCACACGCATGGGCAATGGATCCGGTACCAAGACCAGCCTCGTTAGAGAAGATACCACGGGAAACACCTTTTTTTAAACTTGTGAACATACTTAAAACAATGCCGCCTGTTACAGCTCTGGGCTGAAATGCCCCTCTGAAAATAGAAACGAATACAGCTGGTACATTCTGAATGTTCAGAAGGATAACTCCCAGTCCGAGAAGAATGTAAAGCAGAGCCATAAATGGGACCAGCTTTTCGGTGACATGGCCAATTCGTTTGATTCCGCCAAGAAGGATCATGGCGATCAGAATGGCAATTATGATTCCGATGATCAGGTTGGAAGTAGAAACGGCGCTTTCGCTGATCACGTTATAATTCAGCAATGCAGAATTGATGGCAGTGGTGATAGTATTGACCTGTGTAGCGTTACCGGTACCAAATACAGTGAGCACGCCGAATGCTGCGAACAGATAAGCCAGCCAGTGCCATTTTTTGCTAAGACCGTTCTTGATGTAATACATGGGACCGCCTACCAGTTCACCGTTGGCATTGATCTCGCGGTAGTGTACCGCCAGAGTAACCTCAGCATATTTGGTACACATGCCAAACAGTGCAGAAACCCACATCCAGAATATGGCTCCGGGACCGCCAATTGCGATAGCACCTGCTACACCGGCAATATTGCCAGTACCGACCGTGGCTGCAAGTGCTGTACACACTGCCTGGAAAGGCGTGATAGCACCGTCAGATGCGTCACGTTTGCGGAAAATACGTCCAAGGGTTGTTTTGATTGCGTAGGGGAATTTGCGAATCTGAAGAAAATTGGTGCGGATACTAAGATAAAGACCAACTCCGAAAATACAGACCATTGCAGGAACGCCCCAGATAAAATTATTTACAGCGGTGTTGATGGTTTCGATTATTTGCAGCATAAAATACCTCTCTGGAAGTTTTTTTTGATGTATGCGAACGGAACTTCTTCCATGTCACACACATTATTAAACTGGTGCAGCCAGAGCCTGTTTGAAAAATCATTCTTGCAATCTGCACGCCCGCTTTGTGGGAAATTTTGCTCGAATTCAGTTGCTGTAGCCTGCCACGGCGCCCTCATCCGAGCAAAAACTCCCACAAATTGTGACGCACATCTTGCAAAAAGCTTTTTTCAGATATGCTCTGGAGCTCCATTTATGTGAAGACATGACAACTACTGCACCATATTTAGCGGATAAAATTTGTCTTGATCTTATCTTCCGCCTGAGGAACTGCAATACCTGCCGCTTTCCCTGCTTCCAGGGATTTCAGAAGCCATGCCATATTGTTTCCAAGTGAGCGCATGATCTGAAGTCCTTCTTCATCCTGTGCAACTTCTGCAGGAGTATTTCCGTGAACCATGTTCCAGTAGTTAGCAGATACAACAGGCATTTCATGATAGCTGAAATATTTCTGAAGAACGTCTAAAGTAGCTGTGGTGCCGGCTCTTCTTGCAGAAGCAACTGCTGCAGCTGGTTTGTGGAGCATGTCTTTGCCTGCCATGGAGCAAAGCTTATCCATAAATTCAATGATCTGTCCGGATGGGGAAGCCCAGTATACCGGAGAACCAACTATAAGCGCATCTGCTTCTTTTAATTTCGCCGCGGCGGCTTTTACATTATCTGTATCCGGATTTCCAGCTTGGAAAATCTCAGTATCAATTCCATTATGATTCAGTGTTTTTGCCACTTCACTAAGTGCGGTGAACGTACAGCCTTCCTTGCGCGGGCTGCCATTTAAGAGTAAAACCTTCATGTTTTTCATCCTTTCTGAAGTAAGTTATATCAGACTGCGATAGCCGCAATCTGCATGCATCATCTCTCTAAAGCGGTAATGTATCTTCTTATTATACGATAGAAATAGTTGGATTTCAAGAGAATGGTTTTATTTTAAAAACACAATATGTTCACAATTTAAGATTATAATAAAAAATATTTGAACTATTCAGCAAATATTATTCCGCAAGGTATTTTATGTGAATCTGACTCACATAAAAATCGAAATCTTCGGCGCCCCACTTTGCGGTATATTTTGCCTGAATTGGTGAATGGTTATAAACATTTATTATGCGACAGAAAGGAAGTAGTAAGTGCTTCAGATCAAAGACATACACAAAGAATACAGAACAGGAAATTTGGTACAGCGTGCCCTGGACGGAGTGAGCCTTAGTCTTCGGGACAATGAATTTGTGGCAATTCTTGGTCCCAGCGGTTCGGGAAAAACCACTCTTCTGAATATTATTGGTGGTCTTGACCGGTACGATAGTGGCGATCTGATCATCAATGGGATTTCTACGAAAAAATATAAAGACAGGGACTGGGACTCTTATCGAAATCATACCATAGGATTTGTGTTTCAGAGTTATAATCTGATCCCACACCAGACAGTTCTTGCAAACGTGGAGCTTGCCCTTACCATTTCCGGTGTATCAAAAAGTGAGCGGAGACGCCGTGCAAAAGAAGCTCTGGAAAAAGTAGGCCTTGGTGCCCAGATCCACAAAAAGCCAAGTCAGATGTCAGGCGGTCAGATGCAGCGAGTGGCAATTGCCAGAGCACTTGTAAATGACCCGGAAATTCTTTTGGCGGATGAGCCAACAGGAGCCCTGGATTCAGATACCAGTGTACAGGTTATGGATCTTTTGCAAGAGGTCGCAAAGGAACGATTGGTAGTAATGGTCACCCATAATCCGGAGCTTGCTCAGCTTTATGCCACCAGAATCGTGACGGTAAAAGATGGGCGGATCCTTTCTGATACAGATCCGTTTGTGATAGACAGCGAGAGCATGGCACCTCCTGTTCACAAGAATATGGGAAAATCCTCCATGTCCTTTTTTACTGCACTTTCCCTTAGCTTTCAGAATCTGAAGACTAAGAAAGCCCGGACCTTACTTACTTCTTTTGCAGGCTCCATCGGTATTATCGGAATTGCGCTGATCCTTTCCATATCAAATGGTGTAGACAAATACATTACAAATATGGAAGAAGAAACACTTTCAGAATATCCGTTGCAGATACAAAGCACAGGAGTGGATCTTACCTCTATGATGATGGGAGCAGCCACAGCGCAGAGTGGGAAAAAAGATGGGGAAGTAGGAGTTGCCCAGATGGTGACTAATATGTTCTCCAAAATGAATTCCAATGATCTGGAGTCTCTGAAGGTTTACCTGGACAGTAATGAAAGCAGCATTTCCCAGTATGCGAATTCAGTGGAGTGTACATATTCTGTATCTCCCCAGATTTTTTTGGAAAATAGAAAAAATATCCGACAGGTAAATCCGGACAAATCTTTTTCGGCTATGGGTTTGGGCTCTGGTTCCTCCAACAGCATTATGTCTTCTACCATGAGCACTGATGTTTTTCATGAAATGCCGGAAGATGCTGATCTTTATAAGGATCAATATGACGTGAAAGCGGGAAGATGGCCTGAAAATTATAAAGAATGTGTACTGGTGCTTACTTCACAGGGCGATATCAGTGATTTTCTCCAGTACACTCTTGGGCTTCGGGACGGTAAGGAACTGGATGATATGGTTCAGAAATTTATGGCAGAAGAGGCAGTGGAAACGCCAGAAAACGAGGGCCCATACACCTATGATGAAATCCTGGGGAAGAAATTTAAGCTGGTAAACAGTACCGATTATTATGAATATGATGAAGAATATAAGGTCTGGAAGGATAAATCAGACAACAGCTCTTATATGAAAAAACTGGTGAAAAACGGAGAAGATCTGACAATTGTGGGAATTGTCCAGCCTGTGGAAGGTGCCACTGCTTCCATGCTCACTGCAGGAATCTGTTATACCCCGGAGCTTACCAAACATGTGATCGAGAAGGCTGCTTCCAGTGAAATTGTGAAGCAGCAGCTGGCGGATGAAAAGATAAATGTTTTTACCGGAGAGGAATTTGGAAAAGAAGACAATGAGAACAGTAAGTTTGACATGGAATCCCTTTTTTCCATTAACGCGGATGCCCTGCAGGAGGCCTTTCAGGTAGATCTCAGTGGATTTAATATGGACCTGTCCAGTCTTTCGGGGCTGTCCTCCGGATTGAATGTGGAAATGCCGGATATGCCTGACATGTCAGCTCTGGCTGGAAATATAAATCTGGATGAGAGCAGTATGCCGGATCTTTCCAAGCTTATCAAGCTGGATGACCTTGATCTGGATCTTTCCCATATGATTGATCCGGAAGAAATTCTGAAAAATCTTCCGGCAGACCAGGTTCCGGATATGAGTCAGGCGCTGAAGTCAGTGAAGTTTGATTTTACAGAAGAGAAGGTAACTGCTTTGCTGAAAGAGGTTCTTACTGGTTATCAGGAAAGCATTAAAGATAAACCGGAAGCAGATATGGATAAAATGCAGGCAGCATTGAAGCAGTATCTGACATCAAAAGAGATGAACGAACGTCTGTGCAAGGATCTGCAGGAGCTGGTGAAAAATAACGTGAACGTGGATATGTCTTCGGAAAAACTGATCGCAGTGGCTGTGGGGCTGATGAACCAGTATCAGGAGTATGCCAAGGCAAATGGTATCACCCAGACAGATGTGGCTAGCATTCTTGCCTTTTTAAGTCAGGGGGAAATCCAGCAGCAGATCAAAGAGGAAGCAGAGAATCTGGTTAAAAACAGCGTGACAGTGAATATTACCACAAAACAGATACGGGATCTTCTTATGCAGGACGTTGTAGCTGCTTATCCGGAGTATGCCAGAAATAATTCCCTTCCGGACCCGGCTAATCTGGGAACCTATTTTCTGGAATATATGCAGACAGAGGATGGGCAGAATCGTCTCATGAATGGACTTATGACTCTTGTGGATACCAGCGAGGTGCAGACGCAGTTTTCCCAGGCAATGGAAACTTACATGAAATCCATGATGACTTCTTTCACAGATGCGATCGCAAAGGGGATTGAGTCAAAATTCACAGAGATAATGGAACAGGTGGAAAAACAGCTTACGAAGGGAATCCAGACTGCTATGGAGCAGATGATGGGAAATATCAGTTCCGGTATGCAGGAGGCAATGCAGTCTGTGATGACCAGTGTATCATCGAGTCTTACTTCTGCCATGAGCCAGGCTATGAGCGGACTTGGCGGATTGGGAAGCGGCATGGGAAATATGGAAGATGCGCTTTCCATTAATCCGGAGGCTTTTGCAAAAGCAATTCAGATGAACATGAATGAGGACGACCTCTCAGAGCTCATGATGTCCCTGCTGTCATCTGAAAATTCTTCTTATGACGGAAATCTGAAAAAGCTTGGATATGCAGATCTAAATGTTCCTGGCGGAATTAATATCTATCCAAAGGATTTTGAAAGTAAATCAGAAATTGTAGGTATTCTGGATCAGTATAACGCGGATATGGAAGCGGCAGGAGAGGATGAGAAGGTGATCACTTATACGGATCTTGTGGGAACGCTGATGTCGTCAGTTACGGATATTGTAAATATTATCAGTTATGTTCTGGTGGCTTTTGTAGCGATTTCCCTTGTGGTTTCTTCCATTATGATCGGTGTTATCACGTATATCAGTGTTCTGGAGAGGAAAAAAGAAATTGGTATTCTAAGAGCGATTGGTGCTTCCAGGCACAACGTGTCACAGGTGTTCAATGCGGAGACGTTTATTATCGGATTTTGCGCAGGTGCTATGGGGATTGGAATTACATTGCTTCTTCTCATTCCTGCGAACAGCATTATCCGGTCACTGGCTGACGGAGTGAATGTGAAGGCGGCTCTTCCTCCTGTGGCAGCAGTAGTTCTGATTGGACTGAGCGTGGTTCTGACTCTTCTTGGCGGACTGATCCCATCAAGAAAAGCTGCTAAAAGTGATCCGGTGACAGCGCTTCGAACTGATTAAAATAACAGAATTTGATGACTGATTTTGACCATCATTATAAAATACAGAAAAATGCAGGGTTCAGGTTGGGGCACAGCCTGATATCTGCATTTTTTTTGTGATTTATGGATATTACTATTCGTACAGCCAATAGTAAATAACCGCCATATTGATCTGTCTGATCTGTCATATACTGCGCCAATGTGGCAGATACTTAATTTTCACTGTACTGGAGCGCGTCTGAAAAATCATTCCCGCAATCTGTACGCCCCACTTTGCGGTATGTTTCGCCCGAATTCGGTTTCCGTAGCCTGCTACGACGCCCTCATCCGGACAAAATCTCCCACAAATTGTGACGTACATCTTGCAGAAAGCTTTTTTGAACATGCTCTGGCACATCGTTGCATATAAAAAATCAAAAAACAGTCAAAATAATTCATATTTGTGCAATTGGAATAAATCATAAGTGAAAATCTTGTGAAAAAGATTGATTGACTTTGACTGTATATGAAAGTATAATAAGCACAACAAATCAAAAACAAGCAAAAATAAGCAGGAGGCAGAAATGATTTACACTGTGACTTTTAATCCGTCACTGGATTACATCGTGTCGGTAGAGAACTTCCAGCTTGGTCTTACCAATCGAACCAGTTCGGAGATGCTTTTGCCGGGAGGCAAGGGAATTAATGTTTCTACAGTTCTTATGAATCTGGGAATTGAGAGTACAGCCCTTGGATTTACAGCCGGATTTACCGGAGATGAGATTATCAGACGTCTTGAGGAGATGGGTGTGAGGAATGGTTTCATCCAGGTAGGGGAAGGCTTTTCCAGAATCAATCTGAAGCTGAAGAGTATAGACGGTACAGAAATCAATGGACAGGGACCGAAGATCGGAACTGATAAGGTGGATCTGCTGATGAAGCAGTTAGGAGAGCTTGGACAAGGCGATGTACTTTTCCTTTCCGGAAGCATTCCATCATCCATGCCGGATGATGCCTACCAGAAGATCATGGCTATGCTGGACGGCAGAGGCGTAAGAATCGCAGTGGACGCGACGAGAGATCTTCTGATGAAGGTTCTCCCCTATCATCCATTTCTTATTAAGCCAAATAACCATGAACTTGGTGAGATCTTCGGCGTAGAACTGAAAGACCGCCAGTCCGTGATCCCATATGGTAAGAAACTCCAGGAGATGGGAGCTGTGAATGTACTGATTTCCATGGCAGGAGAGGGCGCGGTCCTTATTGCTGAGAATGGAGACGTTTATGAGGAGCCTGCACCGAAAGGCAAGCTGATCAATGGTGTTGGAGCCGGAGACTCCATGGTTGCCGGATTTATGGCAGGATATATGGAGAAGCAGGATTATGAATATGCGTTCCACATGGGAATCGCAGCTGGAAGTGCCAGTGCGTTTTCTGAGAATCTTGCTACCAGAGAAGAGATTGAAGCTGTATATCAGCAGATCACAGGAAAGGATCAGGAGGAAAGGAAGAAATGAGGATCACAGATTTACTGGACGTAAGAAGTATTTCGTTAAATGCTGCCCCAGCAGATAAGTCTCAGACTCTGGATGCAGCGGTTTCCCTTATGACCAGAAGTGGCAAGATTAATGATGAGGAAGCGTACCGTAAGCAGGTCTATGCCAGAGAGGAAGAAAGTACTACAGGAATCGGGGAGGGAATCGCCATTCCTCATGGTAAATGTGATGCAGTAGAGAAACCAGGACTTGCCGCTATGGTGATCCCGGGAGGGGTTGACTTTGACTCTCTTGACGGAGAGCCGGTTACCTTGCTGTTTCTTATTGCTGCGCCAAATACAGAGGATAATGTTCATCTGGATGTGCTCAGCAAGCTTTCCATGATGCTGATGGATGAGGACTTTACCAAGAGCCTTCGTGCAGCGAAGACACCAGAGGAATTTCTTGCGATCATTGATCAGGCAGATGAGGAGAAGAAGAGCGTAGATGAGCGTCTGGCCGATATGGGAGAGGCTGAAGCGGATCAGTTTAAGATTCTGGCTGTTACTTCCTGTCCTACAGGAATTGCCCACACCTACATGGCAGCAGAAGGAATTGAGAAGGCTGCCAAGGCGAAGAACTGTTTTGTGAAAATTGAGACAAGAGGCTCTGGCGGAGCCAAGAATGTGCTTACAGAGCAGGAGATTCAGGATGCAGACTGCATTATCGTTGCGGCCGATGCCCAGGTTCCCATGGATCGTTTCGATGGAAAGAAAGTGATTCAGCGTCAGGTTTCTGATGGAATCAATAAGGCTGATGAGCTTGTAGAGCTTGCCATGTCTGGAAACGTACCGGTTTATCACAGCGGAAATGCATCAGCCTCATCACAGAGTCAGAATAAGGCCGGCGGCAGTGTGGGACACAAGATTTACACCCAGCTGATGAATGGTGTTTCCCATATGCTTCCGTTTGTAGTTGGCGGTGGTATTCTGATCGCCATTGCCTTTTTGATCGATGGTCTTATGGTAGATATGAATGCCCTGGATGTAGCCGAGCGCTCTAATTTTGGGTCTATTACTCCGGCGGCAGCTATGTTCAAACAAATCGGTGATGTGGCATTTGGTTTTATGCTTCCGGTTCTGGCGGGATTTATTGCCATGGCAATCGGTGACAGACCGGCACTTGCACTTGGCTTTGTGGGTGGAATGATGGCACACAGCGGAACTTCAGGTTTTCTGGGTGCTCTGGTAGCTGGTTTTGCAGCAGGATATATTATTCTGGGACTTCGTAAGGTATGTGAGAAGCTTCCGGAAGCCCTTGAGAAGATTGCGCCGGTTCTGATTTATCCGGTTGTTGGTATTCTGATCATGGGACTTCTGATGCTGTTTGTTGTAGAGCCCATCATGGGGGGTATCAATACAGCACTGAATAACGGACTTACCTCCATGGGAAGCTCCAGTAAGATCATTCTTGGACTGATCCTTGGCGGAATGATGGCAATCGATATGGGTGGCCCGTTTAACAAGGCAGCATATGTATTTGGTACTGCAGCGATTGCAGCTGGTAACTATGATATTATGGCAGCCGTTATGGTTGGTGGTATGGTTCCGCCATGCGCCATCGCACTTGCTACACTTCTTTTTAAAGACAGATTTACGAAAGAAGAAAGGGAGTCTGGTCCTACCAACTTTATTATGGGACTTGCCTTTATCACAGAGGGAGCCATTCCTTTTGCAGCAGCCGACCCGCTTCATGTGCTTCCGGCATGTATTGTGGGATCTGGTCTTGCAGGTGCAATGTCCATGGCATTTGGCTGTACCCTGATGGCACCTCACGGTGGAATCTTCGTAGTTCCGGTTATGGGAAATGCAGTGCAGTATGTGAGTGCACTGGTAGTGGGAACTGTTGTTTCCGCAGTGCTCCTGGGAGTTCTGAAAAAGAAAAATGCCTGACAATGGATGTTCAAACAGGCTCTAATATTGGCTGCGGAATGAATGGTAACTCATGTCTGGAAAAGATATGCAGGTATAATCGTGTTATTGTGAAGGTCATGAACAGTAACATAATCGTGAATAGTGATTGACACAGAATGTGAAATCAGATATAAAGAAATCAAATAATAAGAAAATCAATAGAGACCAAAGATAAAAAGAAAAATGGAGGAATGAATCATGAGAGAATTTAAATATGTTGTAACAGACCCGGAAGGAATCCACGCACGTCCAGCAGGAGAGCTTGTAAAAGCAGTAAAGGCTTTTTCTTCTGATATCAAGATCGCAAAGGGCGGCAAGGCTATGAATTGTAAGGCAATCTTCGGAATTATGGGACTTGCAGTGAAGAAAGGTGACGAGGTTACTCTTACATTTGAAGGTGCAGATGAAGACGCTGCATATGAGGCAGTGAGCAAATTCATGCAGGAAACTCTGTAAGACAGGAAGGGGACATACCTGCGGGTATGTCCCTGTTTGTTTGTAAACAGCTTGTCAAAGTGATATTTGCGTGAGACTTTGGTGAGTATCACGAGAACGGGATAGGATGGCAGGAGCGTTTGGTCTCCTGTCAGCAGATCAAATAAGTGGGAGAGAAAAAATGCAGATATATAATGGAAAAAGTGTTTTCGGTGGTATTGCCATCGGTAAGATCAGCGTATATCAGAAAAAAGAGCAGCAGGTTAAGCGTGTGAAGATTGATGATCCGGAACAGGAGATGGCGCGCTATGAGAAAGCTAAAGCAGAAGGGATTAAACAGCTTCAGGGACTTTACGATAAGGCCTTGAGAGAAGTCGGGGAAGCCAATGCAGCAATCTTCGAAGTTCATCAGATGATGATGGAGGACGATGGATATAATGAATCTGTAGAGAATATCATTCGCAGCCAGGGCGTAAATGCAGAGTATGCAGTGGCAACTACAGGTGACAATTATGCGCAGATGTTTTCGGCAATGGACGACGATTATATGAGAGAGCGTGCAGCTGATGTTCGTGATATTTCTGAGCGGCTTCTCACCATTTTAAATGGAGAAGAGACAGGGGCTGTAGATGCAGACGAGCCGAAGATCATTGTGGCAGAGGATCTGGCGCCATCAGAGACTGTACAGCTGGATAAGGATAAAGTTCTCTCTTTTGTTACAGTGAAAGGCTCCTTGAATTCCCATACAGCGATTCTTGCAAGGACCATGGCGATTCCTGCACTTGTAAATACTTCCGTGTCTCTTGAGAGTGAGATGGATGGCAGACTTGGAATTGTAGACGGGGCAGACGGTACATTTTATGTAGATCCGGATGAGGAGACTCTGGCAGAGATGAAGAAGCGCCAGGAAGAAGATCTTTCCAGAAAGCAGCTTCTTTTGACCCTTAAAGGAAAAGAGAACGTTACACTTGACGGACAGAAAGTAATGCTGTACGCTAATATTGGCAACATCAAGGATCTGGCAACAGTCATTCAGAATGATGCCGGTGGAATCGGTCTTTTCAGAAGTGAGTTTATTTATCTGGAGAAAGAAGATTTCCCAACAGAGGAAGAACAGTTCCAGATTTACAGACAGGTTGCACAGACTATGGCAGGCAAGAGAGTGATCATCCGTACATTGGACATTGGTGCAGACAAGCAATGCGATTATTTCCACATGGAGCATGAAGAGAATCCAGCACTGGGATGCAGGGCAATCCGTATCTGTCTGACAAGACCGGGGATTTTCAAGACACAGCTTCGTGCTTTATTCCGTGCCAGTGCATTTGGCAAGATCGCAATTATGTATCCTATGATCACCAGCGTACAGGAAGTGCGTAAGATCAAGGAAATCGTAGAGGAAGTGAAAGCGGAGCTTACCTCTCAGGGCGTAGAGTTTGGTAATCCGGAACAGGGAATTATGATTGAGACTCCGGCAGCAGCAATCATCAGTGATGATCTTGCGAA
This sequence comes from Ruminococcus sp. 1001713B170207_170306_F1, assembly GCF_015668065.1. Taxonomy (NCBI): domain Bacteria; kingdom Bacillati; phylum Bacillota; class Clostridia; order Eubacteriales; family Oscillospiraceae; genus Ruminococcus; species Ruminococcus sp. 1001713B170207_170306_F1. The sequence continues at coordinate 98,596 of NZ_JADPEX010000008.1, forward strand.
AGAGGTTGATTTCTTCAGCATCGGAACCAACGATCTCAGCCAGTATACTATGGCAATCGATCGTCAGAATCCTCAGCTTGACCTGTTTTTTGATCCTCATCATCCGGCAGTGTTGCGCATGATTTCCCTGGTTATGGAGAATGCTCATAAGGCTGGTATCTGGGCTGGAATCTGTGGAGAACTTGGTGCTGACCAGTCACTTACAAAAGAGTTTCTGGCAATGGGAGTGGACGAGCTTTCTGTTTCACCGGGAAGTATTCTTCCACTGCGTAAGATCATTCTGGAAACCAATGTTACAGATTATAAGGCGGGAAAAGAATGTTAACACAGCAGCGACATGAGATCATTTTGGAGCTTCTGAGAGAGAAAGGAAGTATTACTGTCACAGAAGTGAAGGATCTTTTAGATACATCAGAGTCAACAGTGAGAAGAGATATCACTGCACTGGATAAGGAAGGCAAGCTGGAGAAAGTTTTCGGTGGTGCCGTGGAACTGAAGGAGCGGGTAACTGCATATGAATATTCAGTTGCCGAGAAAATGGGACTGAAGCTGGAGGAGAAGGACCGGATCGCAAAATATGCAGCAGGTCTTATCCAGGATGAGGATTTTGTCTATATTGATGCAGGTACTACTACTGGGGATATCCTGAAGTTTCTTAAGGTTACAAGGGCAGTATTTGTTACCAATGCAGTGGTACATGCCCAGACACTGGCAGGAAGAGGCTTTAAGGTTCTTCTTGTAGGTGGAGAGCTGAAGAGCACTACAGAAGCAGTAATTGGTAATCAGGCTATGAATACGATTCGTGGTTATCATTTTACCAAAGGCTTTTTTGGAACCAATGGACTTACCAGAAAGAGTGGCTGTACTACCCCGGATGCCAATGAAGCGGCAGTTAAAGCTGCTGCCATGGAGCAGTGCAGGGAGTGCTATGTGCTCTGCGATAGTTCCAAGTTTGACAATATCAGTTCTGTGACCTTTGCAGATTTTTACAGATCTACGATAATTACAGACAGGATTCCGTCTGGCTATGAAGATTGTGCTAATATTATAGAAGTACAGAAGGAACAGTAACTGTCTTGTTACTGTTCACTGGTAACGTTCCGCGAGGTGTTTTTTGTGAACAAAGTTCACGGAAAACCCGAGAATTAAGTTTGCGCAGCAAACGCTACTTCTTGTGCTTGTCACAAGAAGGTTCGTCTTTCTGTGCATCGCGAAGCGTGTTACTGTGAACGGAGTGAACAGTAACACTGTCTTTGGAATTGCAGGAATGATTTTTTTAATATACTCTAGATAAAGTGTTCCTTTCATAGTATAATAGTCCACAGGATTTCTGACAGATAAAGGTTGGGAGTTCTGTGGATTTTTATGGAATAGAAAATATGTTGGAATCCCCTGTTATGTACTAGCAGAATACATGAGGTAGAGCTATGATAAAACTGATCGCATCAGATCTGGATGGTACACTTCTGAAAGAAGGCACCATGGATATTAATCCGGAAATTTATGACATTATCCGAAAGCTGAAGGCTAAGGGAATTGTATTTGCGGCTGTCAGCGGCAGAGAATATGACAGTATTGAAAGAGTGTTTGCACCTGTAAAAGATGATATTTATTTTATTGCAGGAAATGGTGGAATCATTTCCTATCAGGGAGAAATTATTGAGAAAATGGCAATTCCTGCAGATATACTCAAAGAGGTTGTGGAGTATGTGAGAGCCCAGGAGGGAGCTTCTTTCATGACAGCAGGCAGTGCCCAGGCATACGTGGAGCGGGCAGACCAGGCTTTTGTGAAGAAACTTCGGGAAGGGTACAAGCTTCATGTAAATGAAGTGGACGATGTACTGAATGCTCCAGAAACTATGACAAAAGTTGCCATGTACAATGAAGAAGTGGATGCAGCTGTAGGAGCAGAGGAAGCGAAGCTGCGTTTTGGAGATAAGATTCAGATCATGGCTTCCGGTGATTACTGGGTGGATTTCGTGGATGTACATTCCGGAAAAGGAAATGCTCTTCAGAAACTTTGTAACCGTCTTGGAATTACGAAGAGAGAAGAGGTTGTTGCTTTCGGAGATAACTGCAATGATGTGAGCATGCTTCTGGAAGCTGGAAAGAGCTATGCGGTTACCACAGCCCGTGAGGAAGCCAAGCAGGCCGCCAGATACGTACTGGAGAAACCAGGTCCGGACAGCGTACTGAATGTGTTAAAGATGATTTTGGAGTTATAAGAGAAAAGAAGAATAAAGAAGAATAAAGAAATGGGAGTACATTCAATTTTGTAATTCCATTGGAGAAATCTTTGATATTGTAGTGGAAGATATGATTCATCAATCAAAGGGATTACAGGGATAAAAAATCCGGGCTGTGTGGAGCAGTCCGGATTTTTGTGGGGCAAAATCAGGCAAGAATCCTTCCATCTGTGGAGATGGTGTACACCTGCCATGGAAGAAATTTTCCGCTGGCTTTCATGGCATTTATGGCTGCATTCTGGATTCCGCCGCAGCATGGAACTTCCATACGCACGATGGTAACACTCTTGATATTGTTCTGACGGATGATTTCGGTGAGCTTTTCGCTGTAATCTACAGAGTCCAGTTTCGGACAGCCGATAAGAGTAATCTTACCTTTGATAAAATCCTGATGGAAGTTAGCGTAAGCATAGGCTGTGCAGTCTGCAGCAATAAGAAGGTCAGCATCGTCAAAATATGGAGCATTGATAGGAACTAACTTAATCTGTACCGGCCACTGTTGAAGCTGGGAGTGTGCTTCCAGCTTTTTCTTATTTTCCAGAACTGCGGTTTCGTCGTAAGCAGCTGCCTCCTTTTCTACAAAAGAAATGGCATTTGTTGGACAGGCAGGGAGGCAGTCGCCCAGACCGTCGCAGTAATCTTCACGAAGCAGTTTTGCTTTACCATCTATAATTCCAATTGCACTTTCGTGGCAAGCGCGGGCACAGAGCCCGCAGCCGTTACATTTTTCTTCATCTATATGAATGATTTTTCTGATCATGAGAGTATCCTCCTTATCCCAACAACGTTTTCAAGTCTTCCTCTGGCGTAGTAATCGCAGCGATCCCAAAGTTTTCTACCAGATAATTCAGCACATTCTGTGATAAAAATGCCGGAAGGGTCGGGCCAAGACGGATGTTTTTGATTCCAAGGTGAAGCAAGGTAAGCAGAATGGAAACTGCTTTCTGCTCATACCAGGAGAGCACCATGGAAAGAGGAAGCTCATTTACCCCACATCCAAATGCTTCTGCAAGAGCGCCCGCAACCTTGATCGCGCCGTAAGCATCGTTGCACTGTCCCATATCCATCAGTCTTGGAAGCCCACCGATGGTTCCAAGGTCCAGATCGTTAAATCTGTATTTTCCACATGCAAGTGTAAGAATTACGGAATCAGAAGGAGACTGCTTTACAAAATCGGTATAGTAATTGCGTCCGCTTCTTGCGCCGTCGCAGCCTGCTACCAGGAAAAAGTGACGGATAGCACCTGCTTTTACAGCATCAATTACCTGATCTGCAACGCCAAGAATGGTTCCATGGGAGAAGCCGGTTGTAACGGAAGTTCCGCCGTTGATTCCGGTAAAATGCTGGTCTTCCTGATATCCGCCAAGCTCCAGGGCACGCTGGATAACTGGTGTGAAATCTTTTTCTTCATTAATGTGAACAGTTCCAGGGAAAGTGACAGTTCCTGTAGTAAATACCCGGTCCATGTAGCTTGGTTTCGGCGGCATCAGGCAGTTTGTGGTAAAAAGAACAGGAGCTGGGAGCTCTGCAAATTCTTTTTGCTGGTTCTGCCATGCAGTACCGAAGTTTCCTTTCAGGTGACTGTACTTTTTCAGTTCCGGATAAGCATGACAGGGAAGCATTTCACCGTGGGTGTAAATATTAATGCCTTTTCCTTCTGTTTGTTCCAGAAGAAGTTTCAGGTCATGCAGGTCGTGACCGGTAATGACGATGAATGGGCCTTTTTCCACAGTAAGAGGTACTGTAACAGGAGCTGGTGTGCCGTAAGTGGCAGTGTTAGCGCGGTCAAGAAGCTCCATGCAGGAAAGATTGTATTTACCTGTTTCCATTACAATAGGAAGAAGCAGGTCCATATCCCAGTCCTCGCCCAGTGCAAAAAGTGCTTTTGCGAAAAATTCGTTTACTTCTGTGTCAGTATATCCAAGTGTCATTGCATGGTAGGCATAAGCCGCCATTCCGCGGATTCCAAAGAGAATCAGGGATTTCAGGGAGCGGATGTCTTCCTGGGCGTTCCAGAGAAGCTTCATATCGTAGTCGTCGTTATGTCCGCAAGGGGAAGCGCAGCCGCCACAGTCTGGGCGAAGCCGGGCTTTTTCCTGGTGGATGCGGTCTGTGATTTCTGCGATGGCTTTGTCATCGAAGCTTACGTTGGTAAGGGTAGCAAACAGACCTTCCACCATCAGTTTCCATGTGGTTTCTGCAAGTGGTGTATTCTCATCTGCTGCATGGGCAAGTCCGATGAGAGCTCCGGTAAGTTCATCCTGAAGTCTGGCTGTATCAGCGGTTTTTCCACAGACTCCTTTGGCACCTGTACAGCCGGTACATCCGGCAGTTTGTTCACACTGAAAACAAAACATGTTCTGTTCCATAAATAGTTTCCTCCTGAATTTGATCATATTGTTCTATAAGGTATAAGTATTTCGTAAAAATAAGTTGATTGGGTTCTGAATGTTTTGTAATTGCAAAAGGAAAAGTAACAGGAAATTCTTTTCGCTTCGCATGAGAAAGTCAGAGATGGATAATTTATTTCTGCCACCGTCCTTGACTTTGTACGCATACTATAATATAATCCAACCAACAAGTATGTTGTTATAACAACAAAAGGAGAAAAATGAATTATGAATTTCTTTCCAGGACTTTTCTCTTTCAGGGAACAAGTCCAGAAGAAACAAAGCACATGCTTTCCTGTCTGAAAGCCACTCCGCAAAGCTTTGCCAAGGGCAGCACGATCTGGCAGGTGGGAGACCAGGTGAAGATGATGGGACTTGTGCTTAACGGCAGTGTTCATATTGAGAGCATTGACATGATGGGAAACAAGAGTATTCTGAACCGGATTGCGCCAGGCCAGGTTTTCGGAGAGACATATGCCTGCATTCCAGGGGAAAAGCTGCTCATAGGGGTGACGGCTGCAGAGGATTGCCAGATCCTTTTTCTGGAGGTGGGAAAGATTTTTCACACCTGTCCGGATACCTGTCCCTGCCATGAGAAACTGATCCGTAACATGCTGATGGTCATGGCGAAGAAGAACCTGGAACTTTCCAGAAGAAGCCTTCATACGGCACCGAAATCCATCCGGGGGAGGCTGCTTTCCTATTTTTCCCAGGAGATGGTGCAGCAGGGCAGCAGCCAGTTTATGATCCCCTTTAACCGGCAGGAACTGGCTGATTATCTTGGAGTAGACAGAAGTGCGCTTTCCAATGAGCTTGGCAAAATGCGAAAAGAAGGGATTATTGAAGTAAACAGAAACCAGATCCATTATCTGGAGCGTGTTTGAAAAAGGCTTCATAGCAGGAGGGAAAATTTAAAATGAATCTGACACCATATTTTAAAAGTATTATCGATCAGGATGTTGCATCCGTTGTTATCTGCAACCTGAAGCATGAAATTATCTACATGAATCCGAAGGCTGTGGAGAGTTATCATAAATGGGGTGGTGAGGCACTGCTTGGAAAAAGTCTTATGAATTGTCACAATCCGAAGTCTAAGGAAATAATTGAAAAAGTGGTTGCCTGGTTTGAAGAAGATAAGGAGCATAACCGGATCCATACTTTTTATAATGAGAAACAGGCGAAGGACGTATATATGGTGGCCCTGCGTGATGAGGATGGAGCTTTGATCGGCTATTATGAGAAGCATGAGTACCGGGCACGGGATGAGGAACCGTATTACAATTTCTGAAGCTAAAAACATGTTGCTGTCTATGATCTAACCGGCAGCACGCTTCGTGATGTACAGAAATCATGCATTCGCATGATTTTGCGCCGCAATTTTCGGGTTTTCTGTGAACAGGAACAAAAACATTAATTAAAAAATGAGTGGGAAAAGAAACTAGAGCGTGTTTGAAAAAGGCTTTCTGCAAGATGTGCGTCACAATTTGTGGGAGATTTTGCCCGGATGAGGGCGTCGTAGCGGGCTACGACAACCGAATTCGGGTGAAATATACCGCAAAGTGGGGCGTGCAGATTGCAGGAATGATTTTTCAAACAGGCTCTAAGACGAGCGAAAACGACAGAGGCTTGTTTTAGTTTCTTTTAAGGCATAAAAAAGTATATGAGTTTATTCGTAATCAGATAAACTTCATATACTTTTTCTTGTAATCCTGTCAGCTGAATACTGCAAATAATGCCCCAAAAAGTCCTGCACTTGCAGCGCCCATAATAAGACCAGCCAGAATGACACCAAGCATTACAGCCAGAACACTGGACTTAAAGTCCATGTCCAGAAGGCTGGCAGCCAGGGTTCCGGTCCAGGCACCTGTGCCGGGAAGAGGAATTCCTACGAAGAGCAGAAGTGCTACGAATAATCCGCGGCCGGCCTTTGCCTGAAGGGCCTTTCCTCCTTTTTCTCCTTTTTCAAGACAGAAGGTAAAGAAGCGCCCGATCACCGGTTTATCCTTGCCCCACTCCAGAACCTTGCGGGCGAAGAAGTAGATGAACGGTACTGGAAGCATGTTTCCGATAATGGCGATAATATACGCCGGAACCAGCGGAATTCCGAAACCTACAGCATACGGAATCGCGCCTCGCAGCTCGATCAGCGGTACCATAGAAATAAGAAAAACGATTAGATAACTTTTCATGTTTAAAATCTCCTCTAATTTCAATCCAATAATATCTGACTTATTATACACGAAAAAAAATGAATTGAACAGCGCAAAAAAAGAAATTACTATATTAATACAGGAAAAAGAAAGCATTTATGCTAAATCATAGAAAAAGAAAGATTTTATGCCAAACCTATTGACAGAAGTTATTTAAATGCTATAATAAAAACAAACATATGAATAATTGTTCATATGAAAAAGAGAACATTTTCTAAAGGAGACCACTACCATGAAAAAAACTTACAAGATCGATGTTGACTGCGCAAACTGTGCAAACAAGATGGAGGAAGCTGCTAAGAACACTGCTGGTGTTAAGGATGCGACTGTAAACTTCATGACTCTGAAAATGATCGTTGAGTTTGAAGATGGACAGGAACCGAAGGCTGTTATGCAGGAAGTCCTGAAGAACTGTAAGAAAGTAGAAGACGACTGCGAGATCTTCTTATAAAAACAATGAGGAAAAGCAGTTACTAGAGCGTGTTTGAAAAAGGCTTTCTGCAAGATGTGCGTTACAATTTGTGGGAGATTTTGTCCGGATGAAGGCGCCGTAGCGGGCTACGGCAACTGAATTCGGGCAAAATATACAGCAAAGTGGGGCTTGCAGATTGCGGGAATGATTTTTCAAACAGGCTCTAGGCACAGAGTGAACAGTAAGACAATAACCGGACAGGATGTACTCTGTTCAGTCACGCAAATGAATTAAGCGAATATGTCGCGTGCCAGCGACATCATTATAATGGAGGCCGTGCCCTCAAGGCATGTGAAAGAATATGAACAAGAAGCAGAAAAAAGTATTGACCAGAATTATTATTGCTTTTGTCCTTTTGGTTTTGCTGCGCTTTCTTCCGGTAGATGGCTATCTTCGAATGGCACTTTACATGGTCCCGTATCTGGTGATCGGTTATGATATTCTGAAAAAAGCGTTTAAGGGAATTAGGAACCGTCAGGTATTTGATGAAAATTTTCTGATGGCAGTTGCCACAATTGGTGCCATTGCTCTCGGCGATTATCAGGAAGGCACTGCGGTTATGCTGTTCTACCAGATCGGAGAACTTTTCCAGAGTTATGCCGTTGGAAAGAGCAGAAGAAATATCAGCGAGCTGATGGATATCCGTCCGGATTATGCAAATATCGAGCAGGACGGCAAGCTGGAAAAGGTAGACCCGGACGAGGTAGAGGTTGGAACTATCATTGTGGTTCAGCCAGGAGAGAAGATTCCAATTGACGGAACGATTGAAGACGGAAATTCCACATTAAATACAAGCGCATTGACAGGAGAAAGCCTTCCGCGAGATGCGAAAGTGGGAGATGAGATCATCAGCGGCTGCATTAACATGACAGGTGTATTGAAAATCCGCACCACGAAGGAATTTGGTGAATCTACGGTTTCCAAGATCCTGGACCTTGTTGAGAACTCCAGCTCCAAGAAATCCAGATCTGAAAACTTTATTTCAAAATTTGCAAGATATTATACCCCGGCAGTCTGCTACAGTGCTCTGGTACTTGCAGTTATTCCGCCTCTTTGCAGAATGCTGTTTATGGGACTTTCTCCGGAATGGGGAGACTGGATCTACCGTGCCCTGACGTTCCTTGTAATCAGCTGTCCATGTGCACTGGTGATCAGCATTCCCCTCAGTTTCTTTGCTGGAATCGGTGGTGCCAGCAATCAGGGCGTTCTGGTAAAGGGCTCCAACTATCTGGAGACACTTTCTCAGACGAAGATTGTTGTTTTTGATAAAACAGGTACTATGACAAAGGGCGTATTCGAGGTCAACGGAATCCACCATAATGAGATGGAGGATGCAAAGCTTCTGGAATATGCAGCATATGCAGAGTGCTCTTCCTCACACCCCATCAGCAAGAGCCTTCAGAAAGCATATGGCAAGCCAATTGACCGCAGCCGTGTCACAGACATTGAGGAAATCGGTGGAAACGGTGTTATTGCAAAGGTGGACGGTGTGTCTGTAGCTGCCGGCAACGCGAAGCTGATGAACCGTCTTGGTATTGCGTACAAAGAGTGCCATCATGTAGGAACGGTTGTCCATATGGCTGTGGATGGAAAATATGCAGGTCATATCCTGATTTCTGACATTATCAAACCTCATGCCAAAGAGGCAATTGAGAACCTGAAAAAAGCAGGCATTACAAGAACGGTTATGCTCACTGGTGACGGAAAAAAAGTGGCAGAGTCTGTAGCAGCTGACCTTGGAATCGGAGAGGTTCACAGCGAGCTTCTTCCGGCGGATAAGGTTTCCAAGGTGGAAGAGCTTCTTTCAAACAAGTCTGAAAAAGAGAAGCTTGCCTTCGTTGGAGATGGAATCAATGATGCACCGGTTCTTTCAAGAGCGGATATTGGTATTGCAATGGGTGCTCTTGGTTCTGATGCTGCAATCGAGGCGGCTGACGTTGTCCTGATGGACGATGACCCGTTGAAGATTGGGAAAGCCATTCGCATTGCCAAGAAGTGTATGCGAATTGTATATGAAAATATTTATTTTGCAATTGGCGTGAAACTGATCTGCCTGGTACTTGGTGCCCTCGGCATTGCAAACATGTGGATAGCCATTTTTGCAGATGTAGGAGTTATGGTACTGGCAGTGCTCAATGCAATCCGTACTTTGTTTGTGAAAAATCTTTGATGATGATATCGAGGTATTCAGAATGAAAAAAGACATAGATAAAGAAGTGGAAATTTGTGATTGCTGTGAGGTTCATGAAAATCTTCTGCAAATTGTAAACGAGACCATCCCGGAGGAAAACGAGTTGTACGATCTGGCAGAGCTGTTCAAGGTGTTTGGAGATTCTACCAGGATCCGGATCCTGTTTGTACTTTTTGAAGCAGAGGTGTGCGTGTGTGACCTTGCAAAGGCATTGAACATGACTCAGTCAGCTATTTCCCACCAGCTTCGTATCCTGAAACAGAATAAACTGGTAAAAAGCCGCAGGGATGGAAAATCTATATTCTATTCTCTGGCAGATGAGCATGTTCGGACAATCATTGACCAGGGAAGAGAGCATATAGAGGAAGATTAAAGGTTGACTTCTTAACAGCAATTTGGTATATTAACTACACATATGGATTCTGTGAGGGAGTAGTTTGCGTGAAAACGTGGTTTGTCAACAGTCGCGGCTTTGATCGGATCTGATTCTGGCCTGGCAAATCTTAAAGAATGAGACTCATGTATGCATGTTATGGCATACATGAGTCTTTTTACATTTTGGGCAGATGTAATTCCAAAGAAGCAGGCTTATGAAGTAAATGCTGTTTTGTAACACCCATTTTGCAGAAAGACTTTTTCAAACACACTCTGGAGAATCCGTAAAGGTAAAATATGCGGATAACAAAAGGAGAATATTATGCAAAATATTATTAATGGATTGCCAATTGCAGCTGTTATCCTGCTGCTGGCAGTGGGATTTGCCTTTCTGGTAAAAGGGGCTGACTTTTTTGTGGAGGGAAGTTCCAGCATTGCGAAGAAGTTAAAGGTTCCGCCCATCATCATTGGTCTTACGATTGTGGCTATGGGAACTTCACTGCCAGAAACAGCCGTGAGTGTGACTGCTTCTCTGGTACAGAATAATGAACTTGCGGTCAGCAATGTAGTAGGATCCAATATTTTTAATCTGATGTTTGTAATTGGTGTCTGTTCAATTCTGACGCCGATTATGGTCCAGAAAGCAACTGTGGTAAGAGATATTCCCTTGTCTTTAGGCTGTGCACTATTTCTGCTTGTACTGGGAGTTTCAGGACTGGGAGATAAGGCGGGAATGACGCTGGGTCATGCAGATGGAGTTATTTTCCTAATCGTGTTTGCCGGATACATTTTCACAATGGTACGAAGCGCAATGAAAGCCCGTGCTGCAGGACAGAAGGTTGAAATAGAAGGCGTTGAAGAATGTGACAATATGAAAGAGCTGTCATACGGCAAAAGTATTCTCTTTCTGATCGTGGGTGCAGCTGCAATTGCTTTTGGCGGTGACCTTACCGTTGATACAGCCAGCAGGATTGCAATAGAGCTTGGAATGAGCCAGACTCTGGTCGGGCTTACCATTGTGTCTATCGGAACTTCACTTCCGGAGCTTGTAACCTCTGTAGTTGCAGCAAGAAAAAATGAAGTTGATATGGCAGTTGGAAATGCAGTCGGATCCAATATTTTCAATATTCTGATGGTTCTTGGAATCTCATCTGCTATCAGTCCGGTAGCTTTGATCCGGGAAAACATAATCGATATAGTGCTTCTTATGGTATTTTCGGTTATGGTCTGGATCTTTGCAGGAACCAGGAAAAAAATTGAGCGCAAAGAGGGTATTATAATGGTGGTGGTATATCTGGTTTATTGCGCATATATTATTGCCCGCTAATAAAAGCAGAAAAAGCTTTCATCCATCCCGTAAAGGGAGAGATGAAAGCTTTTTTTGATTGGACAACAGGTAAAAATCAACGCTTATATAGTAAAACACCTTGCGGAACAGTACCTATTAAATAGTGATAAATATGCTGAAAAAATTAAAACATATTGCTCATAAAAATTTCCAGACCAATTGCAATAAGAATGACGCCGCCGAGAATATCCGCCTTGTTGGAAAGCCTGGTTCCGAAGCGTTTTCCAAGGGAAAGTCCGGTCATGCAGATAAAGAATGTGACTATGGCAATGATCAGGGAACAGACAAGAGCCATCAGCCAGTCATACTCTGAGATGGTGAATCCTACGGACAGGGCGTCAATGGAGGTTGCAATGCCCTGAACGAAAAGGGCTTTGGGACCAACTCCCGGAATTTCATCACCCTCATCGGTTCCCCGGATACCATTGATCAGCATGGAGCCACCAATATAGCCAAGAAGGATCAGCGCGATCCATGGAATAAATTTCTCAAATGTCCTGAAGTATTCTACAATGGTGTGGACACATAACCATCCGGTCATTGGCATGATGGCCTGGAAAGCACCGAATGTGCCTGCAATGCCGCACATTTTTTTCATGCGCATCTTAGGCTCGTGAAGGCCGTTTGCCAGGGACACAGAAAAAGCATCCATTGCAAGTCCGACTCCAAGCAGGGCGCTGTTCAGAAAAAACACAAAACTGTAGTTCATTTTTACGTTCCTCCGTAATGTATTTTATTACTGGTTTCCATTTTTTTATTTGCTGTGGAAACAGATCTCTCGGCGAAGCTTTTTACAGCATGAAAAAAGACCCAATATATAACCACAGGCTATATATGGGTCATCTGCATTCTTATAAAAGGACAGACTCCATGTATAGCATAACGTTATACATGAGTCTCGCAATTTAATGCAAGCCAGATCGAAACACTGCTCTGAAATCTGCTGTTCATTCAGTGAACAGCAATCTATACAAACAGATTCATACGGTCGGTATGTTGACTTGCCACGCGTCTGTGGACACGCTTGCTACTCCCTCACAGGGAAACCTTGTTTCGTAACTTTATCAGATAATGATAAAATTGTCAATAATTTTTCTCAATAATATTGACATCCTGATGATATTAGAATAAACTAACTCCTGTAACATTAATGATAAAATTTATCATTAGCAGACGAATTTTATCAAAAATGGTTGCTGCTTAGTTTTGAACAGCAACAAAAATCTTACATATGGGAAAAGAGGACAAGTACATATGACATTAAAAGACCTTCCCATCGGGAAAACTGCCACAGTTACAGTAGTAGGAGGAGAGGGTGCCCTGCGGCAGCATTTCCTGGATATGGGAATCATTCCCATGGCGGACGTGACCATGGTAAAATATGCACCTATGGGTGACCCTGTTGAAGTCAGGATACATAGCTATGAGCTGACCCTGCGTCTTGCAGATGCTGCCCAGATTCAGATTGATAATGTAAGGGATGAAAAAGAACAGAAACGAGGCAGCCGTGTCAGGGCGATTCCTCATCCAGGTCTGGGCGAGGGCGGTAAATATCATGAAAAAGCAGATGAACATCCCCTTCCGGATAGTGAGCTTCTTACCTTTGCGCTGGCAGGAAACCAGAACTGCGGTAAAACAACCCTGTTTAATCAGTTAACCGGCTCCAGTCAGCATGTAGGCAACTTTCCGGGAGTTACTGTAGACCGCAAGGATGGTATTATCCGTGGGAAAAAGAATACTCTGGTGACAGACCTGCCGGGAATTTATTCCATGTCCCCCTATACCAGCGAGGAAATCGTAACCAGAAGCTTTATTCTGGAACAGCATCCAAAAGGAATTATCAATATTGTGGATGCAACCAATATTGAAAGAAATCTATATCTTACCATGCAGCTGATGGAACTGGATGTTCCTATGGTCCTGGCATTGAATATGATGGACGAGGTAAGGCAGAATGGCGGTTCTGTACGTGTGAACCAGATGGAAGAGGCGCTTGGAATTCCTGTAGTACCTATTTCAGCAGCGAAAAATGAGGGAATCGATGAACTGGTAGCCCATGCGATCCATGTGGCAAAATATCAGGAAAAACCAAAGCGTCTGGATTTCTGCGATGCAAACGATGATGGCGGTGCTGTTCACAGATGTCTTCATGGAATTATGCATCTCATTGAGGATCATGCTCAGCAGGCAGATATCCCGGTACGTTTTGCAGCCAGTAAGCTTGCGGAAGGGGATGAACTGATCCTGGAAAAACTTGGACTGGATCAGAATGAAAAAGAAACCCTGGAGCATATTGTAAAGCAGATGGAGACGGAGCGTGGGCTTGACCGGTCCGCAGCGATTGCCCATATGCGCTTTGATTTTATTGAAAAAGTCTGTGCGGAGACCGTGATTAAGCCTCATGAGAGCAAGGAGCATCTGCGCAGTCAGAAGATGGATAAAATACTTACAGGCAAATATACAGCCATTCCATGCTTCGCAGGTATTATGGCTCTGGTTTTCTGGCTGACCTTTGGCGTGATCGGAAAGGGACTTTCAGATCTTCTGGATATGGGGATTACCTGGCTGACTGCAGTGGTGGATCAGGCAATGACTGCATGGAACGTAAATAATGTGCTTCATTCACTTGTAATTGACGGTATTTTCAATGGAGTTGGAAGTGTGCTCAGCTTTCTGCCGATTATCGTCACCCTGTTTTTCTTCCTGTCACTTCTGGAAGACAGTGGCTACATGGCCAGAGTGGCATTTGTAATGGATAAGCTGCTTCGAAAGATTGGACTTTCCGGACGAAGCATTGTCCCAATGCTTGTAGGCTTTGGCTGTACAGTTCCCGGCGTTATGGCAAGCAGAACCCTGCCCTCAGAGCGTGACCGTAAGATGACGATCCTCCTTACTCCTTTTATGAGCTGTTCGGCAAAGCTTCCTATTTATGCTTTCTTTACAGCTGCCTTTTTCCCGAAATACGGTGCACTGGTAATGATAGCACTTTATTTCGGCGGAATTATTATGGGAATCCTGATGGCACTGATTTTTGGAAAAACCATGTTTAAGGGAGAAGCGGTTCCCTTTGTAATGGAGCTTCCTAATTATCGTCTTCCAGGTGCAAAAAACGTTGGCCAGCTTCTTTGGGAAAAAGCAAAGGATTTTCTTCAGAGAGCCTTTACTGTTATTTTTGTGGCAACCATTGTGATCTGGTTTTTACAGACCTTTGATCTGCATCTGAATATTGTGACAAATTCCAAAGACAGTATTCTTGCAGTACTTGCCGGATTTATTGCACCGGTATTTAAGCCTCTTGGCTTTGGAGACTGGAGATTTTCCACAGCTCTTGTAACAGGTTTCATGGCAAAGGAGAGCGTGGTTTCCACATTGTCCATATTATTTGGAAGCACAGCGGCACTGGTGGAGGTGCTTTCTCCGCTGGCAGCAGTGTGCCTTCTTACCTTCTGCCTTTTATATACCCCTTGTGTAGCCGCAATCGCTTCTGTAAAACGTGAGCTTGGCGGAAAGTGGGCAGCAGGAGTGGTAATCGGTCAGTGTGTGATCGCCTGGATTGCGGCATTTTTGGTAAAAATCGTCGGCGTTTTGATCGGATTTTGAGAAAAATGACTATTTTTCATTTTTGTTAAAAATAATATTGACTATTGGTCATTTTGGGTTATACTATAGTACGAAAGAAATGAATTTAAGGAGATGACATCAATGGTCAAAGTAGGAAAATGGATAGCCAAGCATAAGGTCCTGGTGCTTTTGATCGGACTTTTGCTGGTAATCCCGTCTGTGATCGGAATCGCAGAGACGAGAGTCAATTATGATCTGTTAAGTTACCTGCCGGATACCCTTGAGACAGTAAAAGGTCAGGATATTCTGGTAGATGAGTTTGGTATGGGCGCCTTTTCCATGGTAATTGTGGAGAATATGGATATGAAGGATGTCCAGAAGCTGGAAGAGAAATTCAGTGAAGTAGAGCATGTAAAGGATGTTCTTTGGTATGATGATGTGGCGGATATCACTCTTCCGGTAGAGATGATTCCTGAGAAGTACAGAAAGGTATTTATAAATGGCGATGCAACCATGATGCTGGTTCTGTTTGATAATACCACATCTTCAGATACTTCCATGGAAGCTATCACAGAACTACGTAAGATTGCCAACGAGCAGTGCTTCCTCAGTGGCATGACAGGAGTTGTTACAGATATTAAGAACATTGCCATGCAGGAGCTGCCGATTTACGTTGTGATCGCAGCAGTACTCAGTCTGATCGTTCTGGAGCTGACAAGCGGATCCTTTGTTGTTCCGTTTTTGTTCCTGCTTAGCATCGGACTTGCTATTCTTTACAACCTGGGAAGCAATGTTATTTTAGGCGAGACTTCTTATATTACGCAGGCACTTACCGCGGTACTTCAGCTTGGTGTTACCATGGATTATTCCATTTTCCTTCTGAACAGCTATGAGGAAAATAAGAAGCGTTTTCCTGGAGAAAAGGACCGTGCCATGGGGCATGCCATTGCAAATACTTTTAAGTCTGTAGCTGGAAGCTCTGTTACCACAGTAGCCGGCTTCGTTGCACTTTGTGTTATGACCTTTGCTCTTGGACGTGACCTTGGTATTGTTATGGCAAAGGGCGTTATTATTGGTGTTATCTGCTGTGTAACCATTCTTCCGGCACTGGTTCTGTTTTTTGACAAGCCTATTGAGAAGACACAGCATAAGCTGCTTCTTGCCAGAATGGATAAACCGTCTGCATTTATTACGAAGCATTATAAGCTTTGGACTGTGATTTTCCTGGTGCTTCTGCTTCCGGCTATTTATGGAAACAATCATACAAAGATTTACTATAATATTGCAGAATCCCTTCCATCCACTTTGGATTGCAACATTGCCAATGATGAGCTGGAGAAAACTTTCGCAGTAGGCAATATCCATATGATTATGATGGATAAGAATATGGACTCCAAGCAGAAACAGCAGATGTTAAATGATATTGATAAGGTTGAGGGTGTGAAGTGGAGTCTGGGTATGAATTCCCTGATCGGACCTACCGTTCCGGAGTCTATGATCCCGGATGATCTGAAGAAGATTTTCAAAGGAGATCAATATGAGCTTGCATTTGTATGCTCTGAATATGGTTCTGCTACAGATGAGGTAAATGCCCAGCTTGCAGAAATTGATAAAATAGTAAAGAAATACGATAATACTGCAATGGTAATCGGTGAGGCACCGCTTATGAAAGATCTTCAGGATACCACAGATGCCGATCTGGTTCGTGTAAATGTAATCTCCATCGGTGCCATTTTCCTGATCATTATGATTATCTTTAAATCAATTTCCCTTCCGATCATTCTGGTTGCGGTTATTGAGTTTGCGATTTTTGTCAATATGGCCATTCCGTACTATCAGGGAATCAGCCTTCCGTTCGTTGCAAGTATTGTTATTGGTGCCATCCAGCTGGGTGCAACCGTTGACTATGCGATCCTGATGACTACCCGTTATCAGAGAGAGAGACAGCACGGTAAGAATAAGATGGAAGCCATCAGCATTGCCCATAAGACCAGCATGCCGTCCATTATCAGCAGTGGTCTCAGCTTCTTCGCAGCAACCTTCGGTGTTTCCTGTTATTCACAGGTTGAGATGATCGGTTCTATCTGTACATTGCTTGCCCGTGGTGCGATCATCAGTATGGTAGTTGTACTGTTTATCTTACCAGCTATGTTTATGATCTTCGATAAACTGATCTGTGTTACATCTATTGGTTTCCTTGGAGATAAAAAGGCAGCCAAAGCGAAATAAAACATAATCAGACGTCCTGGGAGCGCTGATTACGCTCAGAACAGCCGGCTTTGGAAGAAATCCGTTATGGTTCGCTCCGTGACAAGTAACACGCTTCGCGATGCATAGAAATCCTGCTTCAGCAAAATGAGGCAGGATTTTTTTGTTGAATAAAAGAGAAGAAAACGTTATAATTGTGTTGCATTTTAGAGCCTGTTTGAAAAAAGATTCCCGCAAATTGTGACGTACATTTTGCAGAATGCCTTTTTCAAATACGTTTTAGGAAATGGAGTGATTTGTACATGACACTAGAAGAAATCCTTGCCCAGGTGCAAATGGGAGGACTTTCTCCGGAAGCAGCAGGGAAGCTGATTCGACAGGATGGTTACAAGGAAATGGATTATGCCAAGCTGGATACGGGGAGAAAAGCCCGTACTGGTTTCGCAGAGGTGATTTACTGCAGCAATAAGGCAGATGCCCATTTGCTGAAAATATTTGAGCGTTTATATATGGAAGAGGGAGAAGTACTTGGAACAAGGGCTTCCCAGGCACAGTATGAGCTGGTGAAGGAGAAGTTTCCAGAAGTTCAGTATGACCCTGTTTCCAGAATCCTGAAAATAGAGAAACCAGATAAGATTCATGAGGGAAAGGTGGCTGTCTGTACTGCAGGCACTGCAGATATTCCGGTGGCCGAGGAAGCAGCACAGACTGCAGAATATTTTGGAACTCACGTGGAACGGATTTATGATGTTGGTGTAAGTGGAATGCACAGGCTGTTTTCCAGGCTGGAGATCATTCAGGACGCGAATTGTGTTGTGGCTGTGGCTGGCATGGAGGGTGCTCTTGCCAGTGTTATGGGCGGTCTTGTAAGCCGACCGGTGATCGCGGTGCCTACGTCTGTGGGATATGGAGCGAATTTCCATGGATTATCAGCACTTCTGACCATGATCAATTCCTGTGCTAATGGAATTGCCACCGTGAATATTGACAATGGATATGGAGCCGGATATCTGGCAACGCAGATGAACCGGCTGGCGCTTGGTAAGTAAGAGACACAAATTGAAAAGCAATTTGATAAATTTGTAACGAGGAGAATTATGGGAAAATCATTATATCTGGAGTGTTATTCCGGAATCAGTGGTGATATGACAGTGGCAGCACTGCTGGATCTGGGAGCAGATCAGAAGGTGCTGGAGGATGTACTTGAAAGTATTCCGGTGCAGGGATTTGAGATAAAAGTAAGCAGGGTGACGAAATCCGGGATTGATGCCTGTGATTTCGATGTAATCCTGGATGCAGAGATAGACGGACATGACCATGATATGGAGTATCTGCATGGACATGATCATAGTCATACGCATGGGGCAGAAGAACATAATCACAGTCATACGCATGAGGCAGAAGAACATAATCACAGTCATACGCATATGGCAGAAGAACATAATCACCAGTATGAGCATAGCCATGAGGCAGCTGCAAAGAATGTGGCAGCACATGGACATGATCATGGAGATGAGATAGCAGCACATACTCACGAGCCCCATCGTCATCACAAACATCGCGGTATGAACGAAATCTGTCAGATACTTGCTGACACAAAGATGACTGACAGTGCCAGAGGTATTGCCCTTAAAATTTTTCAGATCCTGGCAAGGGCAGAAGCAAAAGCCCACAATGTTCCGGTGGAGGAGGTGCATTTCCACGAAGTTGGAGCTGTGGATTCCATTGTAGATATTTTGTCCGTGGCAGTCTGCCTGGACAATCTTGGAATTACAGAGGTCATTGTACCTGTATTATGTGAAGGAATGGGTACGGTCCGCTGCCAGCATGGCATTTTACCAGTTCCGGTTCCAGCGGTAACCCATATTGTACAGCAGTGTGGCCTGAATCTGCGGATCACTCCGGTACAGGGTGAACTGGTAACTCCTACAGGTGCGGCAATTGTGGCAGCAGTACGTACTTCCTGCAAATTACCGGAGACCTTTGCAATTGAGAAAACAGGTATCGGAGCTGGCAAGAGGACGTATGAGTGCCCGGGAATCCTGCGTGCAATGCTGATTCACCCGGAAGAATCCCATAAACCGGAAAAAGCGGTGGGAATTCTGGCAGGAAATGAAAGTGCGGCAAATGAAACTGCCAAAATTCAGACCGGTGTTACGGAAAGCGCGGATTGTGCAGATTACATCTACAAGCTGGAAACAAACATCGATGACTGCAGCGGTGAAGTACTTGGCTTTGTCATGGAGAAGCTTTTTGAGGCCGGTGCAAGGGATGTGCATTATACTCCTGTATATATGAAGAAAAACCGTCCTGCATGGCTTCTTACTGTAATTTGTAAGGAAGAAGATGTTCCGGGAATGGAAGCGCTGATTTTTGCAGAAACTACCAGTATTGGTATCCGCAGGGCCAGGATGGAGCGCACGATTTTGCCCCGGAGAAAACGGAAAGTAATGATTCCCTTCGGCGAGGTGGAAGTGAAAATATGCGGTTCAGAAGGAGCAGAGAAATGCTATCCAGAGTATGAAAGCCTGGCGAAAATCTGCAGAAAGACTGGAATTTCTTATGCAGAAGCCTACCAGATGGCAGTAGACGCAAGTAAGAATCTGGAATGATTGATGCTATTGGTCACGGTAAACAGTAATGTTACTGTTCACTGATAACGTTCCGTGAGGTGCTTTTTTGAACAAAGTTTACAGAAAACCCGAGAAATACAGTAACTGATTGATCGCTTCCAGGTCAAATCGCAATATTGCAACCTGCGAAAGAGTATGTTACAATACAGTTTGGCTTTTTTTCAAAGAGAAGTTTATATACGAATGCTTTGGATAAAACAGAAAGCCAAATTTTTCAAAATATAATGGAGTGAATATGAAGAAATATTTAGATAATCTCAGACAGTATCAGTTCCTGTTAAGTGAATTGGTCAAAAAAGGAATCAAGCTGAAATATCGTCGTTCCTACCTTGGTATTTTGTGGTCCATGCTAGAACCACTGCTTTCCATGGTGGTACTGACCATTGTCTTCGGAACCCTGTATGGAAACACGGACAAAACATTCCCTGTATACATTCTTTCCGGACGTCTTCTGTACAGCTTTTATTCCTCTGCAACCAAAGCTGCGCTGAAATCCATCCGATCCAATGCAGCAATGATCAAGAAAGTGTATGTACCGAAATATCTGTATCCACTTTCAACTGTAATTTATAATTATATTATTTTTCTGATCTCCCTGGTTGTGCTTGCCATTGTAGGCGTGATCCTGGGTGTGAAACCGACTATTTATCTGCTTCAGGCACCGGTTGCCCTGATCATCATTCTGATCCTTTCCTACGGAAGTGGAATGTTCCTTGCAACTATCGGTGTATTTTTCAGAGATATTGAGTACCTCTGGTCTGTTGCCCTGATGCTGATCATGTATACATGTGCCATCTTCTATTATCCAAGCAAGCTGCTGAAGAGTGGCTGGGCATGGATCCTGAAGTTCAATCCGCTGTACTGTACCATTCAGATTTTCCGATCTGCAATATTCGGAGAGCCTATGTATGCGCCATATGTAATTTATGCAGCTGCATTCAGCGTAGTGATTACCATCATCGGACTTGTATGCTTCAAGAAAAAACAGGATAATTTTATTCTGTACATCTAGAACCTGTTTGAAAAATCATTCCCTGCAGAAAGTATTTTTCAAACACGCTCTAAACTACCATTTACAGGAACATGTTAAGGAGAAAATATGAGCAAGACAGCCATTGAAGTCGATAACGTAAGTATGAAGTTCAACCTGAGCCGTGAGAAGGTTGACAGCTTAAAAGATTATATATTTAAAACCATTAAGAGAGAAATCCAGTACAATGAATTCTGGGCTTTGAAGAATGTAAGCTTCAGCGTGGAAAAGGGAGACCGTGTAGGTATCCTTGGTCTTAACGGAGCTGGAAAAAGTACTCTTCTGAAGGTGATTTCCGGTGTATTCAAGCCTACAGAGGGTCATGTGGACAAACATGGGAAAATGGTTCCCCTTCTGGAACTTGGCGCTGGTTTTGACCCGCAGTATACAGGAAAAGAGAATATTTACCTGTATGGTGCCATGCTTGGATATACCAAGAAATTTATTGACAGCAAATATGATGAGATTGTAGAATTCTCTGAACTTCAGAAATTCATGGATGTTCCGGTGAAAAATTATTCCTCCGGTATGAAATCCAGACTTGGCTTTTCCATTGCCACAGTAGTAGAACCGAAGATCCTGATCCTGGACGAGGTCCTTTCCGTAGGTGACGCCAAGTTCCGTAAAAAAAGTGAAAAGAAGATCATGAGTATGTTTGACTCAGGTGTTACCGTCCTTTTTGTATCCCATTCTCTGGAACAGGTACAGCGCCTTTGCAATAAGGCCATGATTCTGGAAAAAGGCAAGCTGATCGCATACGGCGACATTGATCCGATCTCTGAGCAATACAGTAAAATGATAGGTGGCTGATCATGAAAAAGGAATTAACCCGGGAAGTTTCCAGATATGACAAGCTGATAAAGCGTTTAGAAGGTGAAAAATGAAAATCCTGCAGGTAGGGCTGGGAAATAATCCTGGCGGTATGGAAGCATTTGTAATGAACTATTTCAGGGAACTGGCCAGACAGGGAGTATCCTTTGATTTTGTATCCATGTATGGAACGATTGCTTATGAGAAAGAAATCCTGGATCTTGGTGGACGGGTTTTTTATGTTCCCAATATAAAAAAAGATTACTTTGGCTATATAAAGGCCTTTCGGAAGCTCCTTTCCCGGGAGAAGTACGATGTCGTGCATGTGAATATGCTTTCAGCAGCCAATATCGTACCACTTCGCCTGGCGAAGCAGGCAGGAGTGAGAAAGGTGATCGCACATTCCCATAACGCTTCAGCACCGGGAATTGTGCGTAAGCTGATGGATGGCGTGAATCGTCCCAGAATGAAGCATTATGTGAATGAGAAGTTTGCCTGTTCCGAAAAAGCAGGCAGATGGTTGTTCGGAGATAAGGCTTTTGAACGGGGTGAAGTAACTTTGGTTGCAAACGCAATTGAGACAGATAAATATGGCTTTTCAGAGTCAAACAGGCGGAAAATCAGAGAAAAGCTGGGGATTTCTGGGGATGCCCTGGTAGTAGGGCATGTAGGCAGGTTTCAGATTCAGAAGAATCATGAGGCCATTCTTCGTATTTTCCATGAAATCCAACGAAAAGAGCCGGCTGCAAGGCTTTGCCTTATAGGTGACGGCGAATTAAAGGAACAGATCCAGGAGCAGGCTAAGAAGGCGGGTGTCCTGGATAAAATCATATTTACGGGAGTATGTCAGGACGTGGAGCGGTACTTAAGCGCCATGGATGTTTTCCTGTTTCCTTCTTTATTTGAGGGACTTCCCTTTACTCTTCTGGAAGCTCAGGCCAATGGCCTGCCCTGTGTGATTTCAGACCAGATCACAGGAGAAGCAGTACTCTCCCAGGAAAATGTGACGATGATTTCTCTGGCAGAAAGCCCGGAGAAATGGGCCAAAGCTGTGTTTAAGATGAAGGAAGCCGGGAGAATCGAAAGAGAAGAAGCGGCCAGAAGGCTGGCAGAAGCAGGATTTGACATCCATAAGGAAGGGCAGAAGCTGATGCTTCTGTATGGCAGATAAGCTGACTGAGAAAGCTTTAGAGCGTGTTTGAAAAAGGCTTTCTGCAAGATGTGCGTCACAATTTCTAGACCGCAACCATTTAAAGAGCAGGAGAATAGGAATGGAAAAAATAGATTTTGTGCTCACCTGGGTGGACGGCAGTGACCCTGACTGGCTTGCACAGCGCAGGGAATATCAGCCTGGCAGGGGAACTGACGCCGGGGAGAGCAGATACCGCGATTGGGACAATCTCCAGTACTGGTTCCGCGGTGTGGAGAAATTTGCTCCCTGGGTAAATAAAATATATTTTGTTACATGGGGACATGTTCCAAAGTGGCTGAATACAGCTCATGAGAAGATTCAGATTGTAAAGCATGAGGATTTTATGGCGCCTGCTTATCTTCCTACCTTTAATATTAATTCCATAGAACTGAATCTTCACCGAATAAAAGGATTGTCAGAGCATTTCGTCTTTTTTAATGATGATATGTTTCTCATTGATTCCGTGAAACAGGAAGATTTTTTCAAAAACGGACTCCCCTGTGACTGCTGTATTGAGACCGCCCTTGTGCAGGACAATATCCGCAACCCTTTTGCCAATATTCTTATGAATGATGCAGCTCTTGTCAATATGCATTATAATAAAAAAGAAGTGATCAAAAAGCAGGCAAAAAAATGGTTTAGCCCGGCTTATGGAGCAATGCTCTTCCGCAATGTGCTGATGCTGCCTTATCGTGAATTTTCCAGTTTTAAATATTCACATCTTCCAAGTCCTTTTTTGAAAGCAACCTATTGGAAAGTATGGGACGAAGAAGGCGCTGTTCTGGATGAGGTTTGTAAGAATCGTTTCCGTACAGTATTCGATGTGAACCAGTACGTGATGAAATACTGGCAGTACATGGAAGGGAAATTTATGCCCCAGTCACCGAAGCTTGGAAGATTTTATACCATAGGAAAGCATGATCAGCAGATCCACCATACCATTCGCAGACAGGCGTGTAAGATGATCTGCCTTAATGATGATGTGAATGTGGGTGATTTTGAGAAGCAGAAGAAAGAAATTCAGAGAAGCTTTGAAGTGATTTTTCCAGAGAAATCGTCTTTTGAGATGTAATTGCAGAAAGCCTTTTTCATACAGGCTCTGGTGTATCGTAATTTTTGTTAGGCAAATTATAGAAACGAGGGTAAGAGATGACAAAGGATTCCCTTAAAAGGAAAATAAAAGAAGAGGGTCTGGCTGGAAGTGTTCTTTATTATCTGGGTCGCTTTTGTTCAAAAGCGGAGCTTGCCATGGTGGGAAAATGGTTCGGGAATCACGGGAAGCTCCGTCAGAACTGCATTGTGCTGAAAAACCGTACCATGCAGGACATGACAGACAATCCCAGGGCCTTTTATGAATATCTGATTCAGAATAAAATAAATGAGAACTATCAGATTATCTGGATGGTTTCCGATAAGAAAAAATGTAAGAAACTGAAATGCAAGAATGTTAAATTTGTAACGGCAGAGAATAAATATGGCTGGTCCAGCCCCCTTTCTTATTATTATGGTGCTGTTGCAGGATTTTTTTTCTATACAAACAATACAGCTTACCTGAATTTTTACCATTGTAAAGGGCAGACCACAGTGAACATGTGGCATGGCTGCGGCTATAAGGATGCAGCCAAAGACAACAAGCCGCCAGAAGGAAAAAGCATGATGCATTTTGACCATGCCATGGTGCCGGGACCTGTGTTTGTGGAAACAAAATCCCGTTACTGGAACTGTGAGAAAGAGAAGATTCTTGCCCTTGGCTATCCAAGATATGACTGGATGCTCCATCCATCTGTCAGCCGTGGGGAGGCGCTGGAGAAGCTTTTTTCCCATAAGGATATGAAAACCGTGATCTGGATGCCTACTTTCCGAAAAAGTGAGGTGCTGATCAGCGCAGAGAATGAAATTGAACTTCCCTTTCAGCTTCCTGCATTGGAGAGCGAGGCGGAGCTGAAAGCACTGGATGTTCATTTAAGGGAATGCGGAATATTTCTGATCATCAAAAAACATCCCCTTCAGTCTGGCTGGTCCCTGGATGAAGGTGCGTATACCAATATCCGTTATGTGACAGAAGAAATGCTTCAGAAATCGGGCATTCAGCTGTATGAACTGGTGGGACTTATGGATGGACTGATTTCGGATTATTCCTCCATTGCAGTAGACTATATGCTTCTTGACCGACCTCTGGGCTATGTGCTCACAGACCTGGAAAGCTATCGAAATACAAGAGGATTTGTATTTGAAAATCCGGAAGCATATATGCCAGGTGAGAAGATTTACAATTTAGAGGATCTGAAGGACTATTTTTCCCATATTGCAGTGGGAGAGGATCCTTTTAAAGAAGAGAGAAGAAGATTATTGCCTACAATGCACACTATGCCAAAGAAGTCAGGTTACTGCGAGGCACTTGCAGAGTATTTGAATATAAAGTAAAATAAAAGCAGAAGTTACCCATCCAAAAAGGTTCTAGTACATCATTTCGTAAATAATTATATCAATCGGATTCACAGACAAGTGAGTGGTATAGTTATTTAGAAAACAATGTGCTATGATTATTTTTTCGAAAAAAACAGATACAGGAGAGGGATAAATGGGAAAGGTAATCGGATACACACAGGGAACTTACGATATGTTTCATATCGGTCATCTGAACCTGATCAAAAATGCTAAGAGAAGATGTGATTATCTGATCGTAGGCGTAAATACAGATGAGCTTGTGGAAAGCTATAAGAATAAAAGACCTATCGTGCCATTGGAAGAGCGGGCTGAGATCGTCCGGTCTATTAAATATGTGGACGAGGTGATCATCACGAATACCCTTGATAAAAAAGAAATCTGGGATAAGATCCGTTTCGATGAAATTTATATCGGAGATGACTGGAAGGGAAATGAGCGCTGGGAGCGCACCGGGAAAGAGATGGAAGCCCTGGGAGCCAGGCTGGTTTATCTTCCCTACACCAAAGATACTTCTTCTACAATGCTTCGTGAGAAACTGAAAGAGTATTAATGCGGACTGATTTAGAGCCTTTTTTAAACAGGCTCTGGATTGTAATATATTAAGAAAGGTAAAATCCATGGAAAGAGCACAGAGAATTCTAAAGAAATTTTCAAAAATCCTGAAAGAGCAGGGCGCAGGACCTTTGTTCACCACATTCAAAGGCTATGTGACTTATGCTTTATATGACCGCTGGAAAGTGAGAAGACTTCGTAAATTCCCCCCGCGTATGGTGAAAAACAGAATCCTGTTTGAGACAAATGATGATTTTACAGACAATTGCCGGGCTCTTTTTGATTATATGGTTGCAAATGGATATAATAAAAAATATGAGCTTGTCTGGCTGGTTCATGAGCCGGAGAAGTATAAGAAATACCAGGCGGAGAATGTGAAGTTTGTTCGCAATTTCAAGAAGAACACGACGATCCGCAGGGCAGCAGCTTACCGCTATGCATTGACCTCAGCCTTTATTTTTTACACCCAGGCGTTTAACTGGATCGGAATGGCAAGAAAGGGTCAGACTTTTGTAAATCTCTGGCATGGCTGCGGCTACAAGGCGAACAAGAACAACCGCAAGGTATTTTTCGACTACTGTCTGGTGCCAGGAGATGTGTTTATTGAGACGAAGAAAGAGTTCTTTGGCTGCAGTTCCAGGAAGCTTCTTGCACTTGGCTATCCCCGTTACGATCAGATGATGAAGGGAAGCAACGCCGCAAGAGCATATAAGGAAAAGCTTCTGAAAGCAGCTGACAGTGACAAGCTGATCCTGTGGATGCCTACCTACCGTCATGCAAGCAGCGAGAGACTGAATGAGGAAACGCTGAACAATGAATTTAATATCCCGATCCTGGACGATAAGGAGCGGCTTCTTGCTTTTAATAATTTCTGTCGTGATAATCATGTACTTGTGGTAATTAAGAAGCATTATCTCCAGATTCCATATGACTTTGGAGAAAATGTGCTGACAAATATTGTTTACCTGGAAAATCAGGATCTGGAAGACAATGGCTTGCAGCTTTATGAGTTTATCAACTGTTCGGATGCCCTGGTTTCTGACTATTCCTCTGTGGCAATTGATTATCTGCTTCTTAACAGACCTATGGGATTTACCCTGGATGATTATGATGCCTATACAGAGTCCAGAGGATGGGTATTTGAAGATCCACTGGAATACATGCCAGGGGAACACATTTACAATGTACAGCAGTTTGAACAGTTTGTTCTGGATATCAGGAATGGAAAAGACGACTATGAGAATCAGCGGAAGGCGGTTCTTGCAAAGACTCATAATGTAACAGATAATTACTGCAAACGTGTTCTGGATTATTTCAAAATTACGGTATAACAGTGAAAATACGAAAGCCCTTTTTTACATGCTTCAGGATTTATCCCGCAAAAGGAGGAAGCCCCGGCAGGGGTGGTATATAACATGAAAATATGTATCTGGATAACAAAAATCTTTGATCTGGGCGGAACCAAGAGAGTGGTTTCCCTGTTGGCAAATGAGTTGGTGAAAGAGCATGAAGTGACGATCATGACTTATGAAGACCGCTTTCGTGAAGACCGCACCATGTATCATTTAAGTGAAGATATTAATGTGGATTTCATTGACAACAGCCAGTTCGTGAATAAGCATCATACCCCGGCTTTCTGCGCCCGCTATCTGGTGAAGAAGCTCAATGACAGATCTGGTATGTTTAATAAAAAAAGCCTGAATCCCATTCTTGCAGAAGCAATTTTTCCAAAAAAAACAAGAGAGAAATGGGTGGAATATTTTAATTCCCAGGATTATGACGTGATCCTTACCACAGCATCCCTAAGCCTGAGACTTGCCATGATCGCACCCCGGCTGAAAGCCGCAACCATCGGGTGGCAGCATAACTGCTATGACGGATATCTTCATGTGAAGCCTGTCGTTTTCTGGCAGCAGGAGAACCTTCTTCAGCAGTATCTGCCAAATCTGGACCGCTACATTGTGTTGAGTGATTATGATAAGCGCGATTATATGGAGAAGCTTGGAATAGATTGTGAAGTAAAAATCAATCCCAGAAGCTTTGTCAGTGAAAAGAAGTGCGATGTGAAATCCAAACGTTTTCTCATGGCGACCCGTTTCGTATATGCCAAAGGACTGGATCTGATGATGGAATCCTTTGAAGAGTTCTGCAAAGAGGATTCGGAGTGGGAGCTTGATATCATCGGAGACGGAGATCTTTTTGACCAGATCAGGGCAGACGCGAAGAAGCGTCATCTGGAGAAGCGAGTCCATTTTGTAGGATATACCAATGAGCCTGAGAAGTATTATCTGAATTCTTCTGTTTTCCTTCTTCCATCCAGATGGGAAGGCTGGCCTATGGTGATTATGGAAGCCTTTGAGTTTGGCCTTCCGGTGATCGCTTATCATATGGGCGCCATGGATCTGATCATTGATGACGGAAAGACCGGTTTCCTTCCTGAAGCGTTTGATCCCCACAAATTTGCCCAGGCCATGCTGAAACTGGCACATGACGAAGAGCTTCGTGTCCGGATGTCTGCGAATGCCATTGCCAAGTCTGATGATTTTTCTATCGACAAGGCAGTGAAAGAATGGGACAGACTTTTTGAACGTGTAGTTGCGAAGAAGAGGGGGAAGTGACATGAAGATCACCGTGAACAACCTGAAGAAGCTGGTGAAAAAGCTGGTCCGCCCGGATGAAAATTCCGGTAAAGAAAAGGACACTTTTGAGGCGGCCTTAAAGAGAGCCAGGGATGAGGCAAAATACAATCTTACTGAGGAGCTTCGGGAGAAGTACGCGGATTTTCTTGACAGTCCCATAAAGGAAAAATGTATACTATACGAGGCATTTGGGGGCAGAGGCATGACCTGCAGCCCTCATGCCATTTTCAAGTATTTGCTGACCCAGACAGAATTTCAGGAGTATCTCCATGTCTGGGTCATTGACGATTTTTCGGATAATGAACCATGGATGGGACTTTACAGGGATGATCCAAATGTGAAATTTATTAAATTCCAGTCTGTAGAATACAGGGAATATCTGGCTACAGCCAAATATCTGATCAATAATGTAAGCTTTCCCGGATATTTTACCAAACGTAAGGAGCAGATCTTTGTGGATACCTGGCACGGAATCCCGTTAAAAACCATTGGATTTGACATTCCGGCAGGCAAGGTGAGTGCAGGAAATACAGTAAGGAATTTCCTTGCAGCAGACTATCTGATCGCGCCCAATCATTTTATGACAGAGATTTATGAGAATGCGTTCAAAATGAAAAATCTTTATCCCGGAAAAATCCTGGAAATCGGGCAGCCCCGTAATGACAGCTATTTTCACACAGACCGGGAGGCCATATTTAAGAAGCTGCAGATGGCAGGCGTGGAGGCAGATCCAAAGAAGAAGCTGATCCTTTATGCGCCTACCTGGAAGGGCAGCAGGTATTCCAGCCCTGATACCAGCCTGGATGCCTATGAGAAGATGATCCGCACTATCGAGGAGAATGTGGATACCAGGGAGTACCAGGTGCTGGTGAAGCCTCATCAGATTGTATACTACCACATTAAAGACACAGTAGGGATAACCGGCCAGTATATTCCTGCAACCGTAGATACCAATGAGCTTCTTCGTGCTACAGATGTTCTGATTTCCGATTATTCCAGTATTTATTTTGACTATCTGGTATCGAAAAAGCCCATTTTGTTCTTTATCCCGGATCTTGCAGAATATAAAAATTACAGAGGCTTATACTTCGGAATTGATAAGCTGCCGGGTCCTGTTGCAGAAACTTATGAGCAGCTTGGAGCTTATGTGAAGGATGCCGAAAGAGCCATGGAGCCATACCGGAAGGTTTACGAAAGGGAAGCAGCCTGGGCGTGTCCGCAAGACGATGGAGAGGTCTGCCGCCGCCTTGCAGACATTGTGTTCCACGGAAAAGAGGATTCCCGGTGCATATTCTGTCAGAATGAGGCGCAGCCGCCAAAGGAAAAGCTTTTGATGTATGCCGGTGATTTTTCTGAGGGGGATGACACCGAAGCATTTCTTGGACTTGCAGAGAACCTGGATTTTCAGAAATATGATGTTACCTTGCTTGTGTGCGGTGGTGGA
Organism: Ruminococcus sp. 1001713B170207_170306_F1; assembly: GCF_015668065.1. NCBI lineage: Bacteria > Bacillati > Bacillota > Clostridia > Eubacteriales > Oscillospiraceae > Ruminococcus > Ruminococcus sp. 1001713B170207_170306_F1. Next base: position 128,345 of record NZ_JADPEX010000008.1, read on the forward strand.
GACGATTTTGCAGAAGAACAGATCATAGGTCTTCCTGCCGGGCTTCGGATCCTTTACCGTGGTCAGCCTTTTAACGGAAAAGCGGAGGAAATCGCGCAGAATGAGCTGTTTTTGAAGGGAAAAATAAAAGATATTCCACATGCTTTTTACAAGAGAGAGGCAAGGCGCCTGTTTGGAGAGGCGAAATTCGACTGTGCAATTGACCTTACCGGGAAAAAGAGCCTGTTTTCAGTGGTGGCAAAGGAGATGGATGGCGTTCGGTTTTTCCAATACAATGCACGTTTTGTCCGGGAAAAACAGATTGCAAAGGAGCTGGCAGGCCAGCAGGTAATCGTATCTGCCACAGAAAGCTACTTTATTGCCAGATACCAGGGAAACAATCCAGCTGTTATTACCGTGGAAGCCATTCCGGCACCGGATACAGAGAAAGTCAATTATATCTGTATGTACCAGCAGAAAGCCCAGAACGTTCTGAAAGCCTTTTGCCGTCTGGAGAAAAATACCTGTCTTTACATTACCGGAAAAGGGAAAGGGTATCAGAAGCTGAAAGCTATGGTTTCAGATCTTCACCTGGAGGGAAGGGTGATCCTTACCGGATGGCTTGAGAAACCCTTTGCATTTATGAATCTGTGCGATTATTTTATCTGTCCGGAAGGGGAAGAAGAAAGCCTGGGTACCCTTGCTGCAAAAACCATGAATATGAAGCTGCTGGCAGAAGACTGCACAACAGAGATGCCTTACAGCTTTCAGGCCAGGTCCTGGAATCAGGAACAGAGTGAGAAGCTGGATGAGCTGATAGAAGGTAAGAGGACTTCAGATGAATGAGATAGAGAAGATTTTGAAAGATAATATGGAGGATTATGAGAGCGTGAAACGTCAGGCTCTGAAATTCATTCATGAGAATAAGAAAGAACTTTCCAAAAACTATGCCTACGCAGAGGTATGCGGGAATCCGGTGGATGCTTCCCATTTTTTCTTCCTTATAGATGAAAAAAAGCCTGGCAGTGACCTGCTTCTGGAAATGCTGGACTATGCGCTGAAGAATTATGTTTCCTCTGAGAAGGCGAGTGTTACGGCCTGCATAAAAGGCGGTTTTCATCTGGTGAAAAAAACAGGTGTGGACTATGTAAAAGAGGAAAGTCGTGAATATCTGGAGGCGCTTTCCCAGGCAGGTTACATTATCGGTAATATGGTTCTGCCAGGCTCTTTTGTGAAAAAAGAAGCACAGGTTTATTTTAATCCCATGCTGGAAATTTATGATAGGAAGTCTGTGGAGACTGCAGAATTTCTCTCAGTTACGGCAAGGGAGATTCTGAAAACAGATTATATCTACGCTCCGTCTAAGAGCAAAGCGAAGGAAGCATGGCTGGAAAAATGCACCCTGGGAAAAGTCTATGATGGAAAAGTGATCATAGAGAAAAAGGAAGGATTAAAAGAAGGCAGAGGCAGTCTTCTGGAGTGTATCCGAAGGCAGAATGCAGTGCCTGGAATGGAGTTTTTCTCCCTTCGAAATCAGGAGGAAAGGAAGAAAGTCCTGATCCTTAGCAGCTGGAAAGCCGAGCGGGAGGCTAAGCTTGTTGTCCGAAAGCTTGCAGACAGTATGGACAGGGAAAAATATGATACGGTTATTTATAGTGGCTGGCTTGGAAGCAGGGGAGATGTGAAAGAATTTCTCGCCTTTGAAAAAGAGCTTCCAAAAGTGATGGGCGCAGGAAGGATGACTTTGAGTGAGGAAGATTTCCTGAATTACCGTATGATTGAGAAAAATCCGGCTCTTTATCTGGAAAATCCGGAAATACGAAGATATATGCGAATGCTTGCCCAAAGAGAGTGGGGCAGGCTGTTCGGCAGCAGTTCCTGGGATGTGGTGATCATGGCTGGAAGTACAGGGTATCTGCCATATTATCTGGCAGCAGAGGCACCGGCGAAAATGAAAGTTCTGGTGGATCTTGATTTTCTGCTTTACATCCATGAAAAATATCCGGCAAGATGGCGAAAAGCCCTTACTGTATTTGACCGGATATATGCTCCGGCAGATTGCCAGCAGCTGGGAGACTACGGAAAGGAAAACCGCCTTCGGATAATGCGCCTTCCGGTACTTGCTGCAGCCAGACCAGAGGAGAACCAGGTGGAAACGGTTTCCTACAATGGTGAGACATACCTTGTGTGTGGGAAATGGAACCTGCAGGGAGAGCGTATTTCCATGAAGCTGGTACAAAAGCCGGTTCCGGGAAGTATTCTGGTAAATGGTGAGCTTGCACCAACTGCAGAGCAGAAAAAAGCTTTGGAGCAGCTGTCGAAGGAGCACAGGATTTATGTGCTGGGGGCACAGAGCGCCGCCTATAAAAGTCTTTTGCCAGAAGCAGTGATCCTGGATGGATATGTGAAAAAAGAACTGTATCTGCAGCCTGCGGCCTGGGAATTTTTTGGAGCCTTTGAGAGTTATGTAGGAAACAAGGCCTTGGAATATGATGCATTGGAAAGAATATGTAAAACTTTTGGAGTGAAGGAGGACATTCCTTGATTCGTTCAGGGAGTGTCCTTTTTCTATAAAATGGGGGGAAAGTATGAATACGAAGAATAAAACCGGGAAATTCCGGATCATTTTCCGTTTCCTGAAAGGAAATATCCGGTTTTTTGTGGGAACGCTATTATTTTCGGTGTTGTTTACAGCATGTAATGCGTTGATCCCACAGATCGTGAAATACACAGCAGACCATATTCTGGTGCTGGATGGAATTCCGGATGGTCTGAATGTGCGGCAGACACTGCTTCTGGCAGCACTTCTGGTAGCTGCTTCGGCAGTTCTTTCGGGAGTTTTTAATTACTTAAGTAAAATGTGCCTGGCAAAAGGCTCAGAGAATTTCCTGAAATCCATCCGTGACACCTTGTATCACCACACCCAGTATCTGCCTTTTTCCTGGCATGTAAAGCACCAGACCGGGGAGATCATTCAGAGATGTACCTCTGACGTGGAAGTGATCCGTAACTTTGTGTGCAGGCAGCTGCCGGAGGTGTTTCGAATCTGTTTCCTGATCGTACTGTATCTGGGAATCATGTTTTCCATGAATGTGCAGATCACACTGGCTGCGGCAGCTTTTTTCCCGGTGATCATCGGTTATTCCTGCTATTTCTATTCCAGGATCGGGAAACGTTTTCAGGATGCTGATGAGGCGGAGGGGGCACTTTCCAGTACCGTGCAGGAGAATCTGACTGGAGTTCGTGTAGTGCGTGCTTTTGGTAGAGAAAAGTATGAGATCGATCGGTTTGATGAGAAAAATAATGCCTACTCCAATTTATGGGTATATCTTGGAAAACTGATGAGCGTTTACTGGGCATCGGGAGATTTGATCACCAACCTGCAGGTGCTGGTGGTTATGGTGACTGGTGTTGTTTTTGCCGTGAATGGACAGATCACATTGGGCGAGTTTATGGCATTTATTTCCTATAATGCGTCCCTGACCTGGCCGGTGCGAAGCCTGGGAAGGATTATTTCAGATATGAGTAAGGCTGGGGTTTCCATGGAACGTGTGGCTTATATTCTGGAGGCTGAGGAAGAAGATGCTGCTGTAAAGTGTGAAGCTAAGTCTACAGACAGAAATGAAAATGCAGAGAATATTGCGAAAAAGAAGAAGGCAGGACAGAGTGAGGCAACTCTGGCTTATAAGATTCCTGCGCGGACAGCAGAGCAAACGAGTGAGGATTCCGAAAATAAAGGCTGTGGAGAAAAGCAGACTTTGGGACCTGTCAGTGGAATGAAAACTGCCATGGATGGCGATATCTGCTTCCGCGATGTATCTTTCGGTTATTCTCCAGACCACCCGGTTCTGAAAAATATCAATTTTACAATCCCATCCGGAAGCACCTTTGCAATCCTTGGCACAACTGGAAGTGGAAAATCAACTCTGGTCCATTTACTGAACCGTTTATATGATCTGCCGGAAGACTGCGGCAGTATTACCATTGGCGGTACAGACATTCGTGACATTGACCGTCAGTACCTGCGCCAGAATATCGGCATGGTACTCCAGGAACCGTTCCTTTTCTCCAGAACCATCCGTGAGAATATTGGCATCACAAAGGAGAAGCTTCTGGATGAAGAAATCCGCCATGCAGCGGAGATTGCCTGTGTAGATGAGTCAATTCTTCATTTTACAGACGGATATGACACCATCGTAGGTGAGCGTGGCGTCACTTTGTCCGGTGGACAGAAGCAGCGTGTTGCAATTGCCAGAATGCTGATGAAAGAAGCTCCGATCCTGGTATTTGACGATTCCCTATCCGCAGTAGATACGGAGACAGACAACAAGATCCGCAAAGAACTGAAAAAAGAGATGGAGAAAGCAACGGTTATTATGATTTCCCACCGGATCACATCTCTTATGCAGGCTGACTGTATTATTGTGATGGACAAGGGAGAAATCCAGCAGATGGGTACCCATGAGGAACTGATCCACCAGGAGGGACCATACAAAGACATTTATGAGATTCAGATGAACAGTGACATCCGTCTCATGGAAGGAGGTGCAATGTGCGGATAGAAGAAAAAGAATATACAAAATCCATTGATATTTCCATCTGGAAAAAGGTTTTCCCTTTCCTTGCACCCCGGAAAAATGTGCTGATTATGGTAATTGTGATGAATATTCTCTGCTCCGTAGTGGATATTATCATGCCGTTATTTCAGCGACAGGCCATTGATTCCTTTATCGAGAAAAATACTCTGGCAGGACTTGGAGGATTTATTGCGCTGTATATTGCAGTGATCGTCTTTCAGATGTGGTCCGTCATCTGTTTCACCAGAGGCTGCATGACACTTGATGTGGAAACAGGCCGTGATATGAAACGGGCATTGTTTGTTCATCTTCAGAAGCTGTCTTTTTCCTACTACAATGCAACTCCGGTTGGATATATCCTGTCCAGGGTAATGAACGACGTAGCCAGGATCACAGAGTTGATCGCCTGGGATGTGATCGATATGCTGTGGGCTATCTTTTATGTAGTGGGTGTGTTTGTGGCAATGCTGTTTCTGAACTGGAAACTGGCTCTGGTGATCATGCTGATCGTTCCAGCTATTGCAGTTCTTACCTGGTATTTCCAGAATAAGATCCTCACATGGAACCGTCAGGTGAGAAAAATTAATTCCAAGATCACAAGTGGCTACAACGAAGGAATTATGGGCGCGAAAACTGTGAAATCCCTGGTTGTGGAGGAGAAAAACTTCCGGGAGTTTGCCTCTGTCACTGAGGAGATGAGAAGTGCGTCTATCAAGGCTGCCAGATTAAATGCAATTTATATTCCGCTGGTAGTTTTCTTTGGAGCTCTGGCAACTGCCCTTGTACTGGAGCGTGGCGGCATTATGGTTCTGAATGGAAGTATGGACATAGGAACACTTGCTGCATTTACTGCATATGCAGTTGGAATTTTTGAACCAATTCAGAGGCTTGCAGGAATTTTGTCCCAGTGCATTTCTGCTCAGGCAAATATTGAGCGGGTGACCTCCCTTCTGGAAGAGAAGCCCCAGGTGATAGACTCCCCAGAGGTTCTGGAAAAGTATGGAGATTTCTTTGATCCCCACAAGGAGAACTGGGAACCCATTAAAGGCGACATTGAGTTTGAAAACGTTTCATTCCAGTATCCCGATGGAAAAGAAGAGGTGCTCAGCAACTTCAACCTGAAAATTCCGGCTGGTACCAATGTGGCAATCGTCGGAGAGACCGGTGCAGGAAAAAGTACGCTGGTGAACCTGGCCTGCCGTTTCTTTGAGCCCACTAAGGGAAGAATCCTCATCGACGACAAAGATTACCGTGAGCGAAGTCAGTTGTGGCTGCACAGCAACATCGGGTATGTGCTTCAGAATCCCCATCTGTTCTCCGGGACTGTGATGGAGAATATCCGTTATGGAAGACTGGATGCCACTGATGAAGAAGTAAAGGCTGCTGCGAGGGCAGTTCATGCCGATGAGGTAGCCGAAAAGCTTGACAAAGGTTATGACAGTGACGTAGGTGAAGGCGGCGACCGTCTCTCCACCGGAGAAAAGCAGCTTCTTTCCTTTGCCCGCGCAGTACTGGCAGATCCCGCCATTTTCGTTCTGGACGAAGCAACTTCCTCTATTGACACCAAAACCGAGCAGCTGATCCAGCAGGCTACAGACAAACTGCTGAAAGGGCGAACTTCCTTCCTGATCGCTCACAGATTATCTACAATCCGTAATGCCGACCTGATTCTGGTAGTCCGGGATGGCAAGATTGTGGAGCAGGGAAAACATAAGGAGCTGCTGGAGAAAAAGGGATATTATTATCAGTTGGTACGGCAGCAATTTGCGGATGAGGAGTCCAGGAAGGTACTTAGCTAAGTCACTATTTAGTTGATTAAAAGTTCTTCAATGCGGACGCATTTGGACAATGTGTATTACTCACTCGCCGGCGCAACGCTGCAGCGAACTAATCGCTAACTGCGACTAATGCGTTCGGGAGAGCCCTCACGCATAAGTCTCCGTAAGCGCTCTCCTGAACGATTTAGTCGCAGTTAGCAGTTAGTTCGCTGCAGCGTTGCGCCGGCGAGTGAGCAATCACCATTGTCCGAATGCGTCCGCCTTGAACAACTTTCAACACACTAAATAGC
>NZ_JADPEX010000009.1:0-113670 GCF_015668065.1 Ruminococcus sp. 1001713B170207_170306_F1
GGATTTTCCGCACAATGGAATCCATTCTGTCTGCAATTTGCCTCCGTTGTCTCATTGATCCCATATCGTTTAAATTGGTAACCCAGACACACCAGATTTTTTCCAAAGCCTTTATACGCAATCATTTTCTCATGCCCCTAAATTAAATAAAGAAAGCTGCTCCGGTTCCTCTTTCTTTTTCGCTACTGGCTTTGCTGTCACCAGCGCCTCTTCCGAAACATCTTTCTTTGTATCTGAATCATTTGATTTTGTTGACAATGCCCTGATAGATTCCGCTTTCTTCCAGGCTTTCTTTATTGTATCCTTTTCTTCCTGCGCTTTTTTCTCCATATCCTTACGGTCATCCAACAGGTAATAGTCTATTACCCAGGCAAATACCTCTGTAGAGCCAATCGCAATACCAGTATTTTGCCCCACACCAGCTTTTCCCTCTTTCTTTGCCTTTTTAAGTGCCGTCTCATATGCCTTTTCATGGACATATTCGATACAGCGCCGCAACGTCTTATGGGGCTGGAGGATCACCTCTTTCATAACAGGATCTTTTCTAGCAAGGTCTAAAAGATACGTGCCAATCACAGTCGCATACCCAGGATCCTGCAAAAGAAGCATTTCTTCTGTCAGCTTTTCGGTTGCAGACGCAGATTGCCGGGTTAACAAAACCTTCAGCAGAAAATTCCTTTTTCCCGCTATAAAAGCATCCATGTCCTCTTTGGATATGGAATGTTCTTTTGCAAGACTTTCAATTGCCGCTACATTATGACAGGTTCGGTAATGTTCCGCCAGGACATTTATTTCCTCTATGCTTTTGGCTAATTTTTCCAGCATATAAAACTCCTCCCGTCATTATGCAGCTTTGGAGGCGTGATTTTCTGCATTTCCGCCAGCTGCCGCTCTTTGCAGTTCCTTAGATTCCTTATCCAGCTCATTTACCAGATTTAGGATTACCCGGCGTACCCAAAGGTTTCCATTCCACTTCTTTTCAAGCGCCTCCGCACTCTCCACAATGGCTTTCCATGCTTCATCGTCCAACGCACAATGTCTATATTTCTTATAAAGCGGATAAATCTCATACATGGCCTTTTTGACATCCACGTAGATAATAGAATCCACATTGGACAACAATCCCATCAGGACCGGATGTTTGTCATATTTTTGGATCAGCTCACGGATCCCAACTGGTCTTTCTCCTGTGTACAAACCTAAAAAGTCATTAAATATCGTTCCAACTGTATTTATATTTCTACGTTCCATTCATGTCCTCCTCTGCTCTTTTGATTCTCGCTGTTACAGTTTCCGGTAAGCATTCAAACGCATCTGCAATTGCGTTTTTACTGTAGCCTTCCAGAAACAGCTTTTTCATCATTTTTTCCTGCTCTTTTTTCTTCAGCTTTTTCAGGGAGGAATCCCTGATCTTATGCTTCAGAATTTTTTTACTTAACGGATGATCCGGTCCATATTGATAGATCTTCCAGGCCTCCGCTGCATTTAGTCCGCAGACAATTGCCAGTACCAGGCAATAATAGCCTGCATACTCTTCATTTCTTATGCCCTCACCTTCTTTATAGTTCTAACATTTTTCGGTTCCCGGCATTTTCCATTTATGCATGTCGTCCTTCCTTTTCCTGTTCCATGTTTCTCATCCGACATACTTCTATTTTTTTCGAATTATCCCTCTTCTCCTTCCTTTTGTATTTGCTCCCTTTGCCTAGATTCTGAATTTTTGACAACAAAAAAAGACACCAAAAATCCATTCCAGGTTTTTGATGTCTTTCTATATTTCTCAGATCTATTGTCTCAAATGATTGCTCCCGGTATTTTGCCAGGACTAAACTTCTTCTGCATAGGGTGCTATGCATAAACGATAATTCGATTATAGGATAACACAATATATAGTGCGTGTCAATGTTGCATTTCCATATATTGTGTTTATGTATGAACCATTTATGATAATGTCCTAATATACCATAAAGGAAAATGTCCCAATGTAGTATAATGCTTCCATCAACAGATGGAGGTAACGATTATCAGAAAGGTAGAATTATCAATGGATGAACAAAAGAAATATGAGGTGATCAAATCATTGGCAGATCATCCAGCCCCTAACAAGCAGAGAGCTGCCCTTAGTCTTACATATGTTTTCATACTGGGATTTCTTAAATTATTCTCTATCTTTTCAAGATGGGATACACTAATCCCAGTTTGTTCAGCCAACATTTCCCTAGACAGCTTTCTCTCCGCCCTGAATTTACGAATAGTTTCCCCTATCATTTCCCTCTGCATGTTTTTTCCTCCAGATTTTGTATTTATACTTATTAAGTTTTTTTATAAAGGAAGCAGGCATATAACAGCCTGCTTCCTTTTTCCTAGCTCCTTATTCAATATTGGCTGTGAGAATCTTATATATTCCTTTTGGTCATAGCCTTCAAATTCTTTTTAAACCCAATCACACATGTTGCATGATAGCCTTTCTATTGTTTCTCGACTCTGTCATTGTATTAGCAAAGTTTACTTTTACAATTATCTCAACTTAAACAAAAGGAAAAGCCCCCCGAATGAGTACCTTGTTTAGCAGAACATACTTTCAACCTACGATTATGAGTGTATAGTCTTTTTAAAATTCTACATAGCAATTCGTGCCCCTCCTGCACAAGTATTAGCGCTTGTCTATCTATTTTACTTACAAGAGAGCTCTGAAAATATCAAAAACAGGAATGAGGAAACATATATATTCTTGTCATTATATTTTCCTCATTTTGTATATCTATATACCGTCAAGAAATATATTTGACATCTATCACTCCTCGTAACGAATTCAGAAGAGATAACACATCCTCTCTATCTCTATGAGCACAATTCTGAATAGAAACTATGGCTCCCTTAAATTCGTGTTTTTTATCATAAACCTGAACCTCTCCAACTTTCATTCCCATATCTTTTATACCAGTATAAAAATCTGAAAGATTAGAAACATCTTCAAGACGAACATAAACGCTAAACCAACCATCGTTAAACGTAATTCTGTCTTCCAATTTTTTAAAATTTCTAATAATAACATAAACTGCAAGAGTGGCAACTATACCACATTCAAAAAAACCGATTCCTATTACAAGTCCTATACAAGCTGATGCCCACAGTCCTGCCGCAGTAGTCAAGCCTTTTATTTTTGATTTTCCAGATATTACAATACTTCCTGCACCTAAAAAACCAATTCCGCTGACAACTTGTGCACCTAATCTAGCCGGATCCCCTGCACCATATTTATAAAATAAAAATTCCCCAGTAATCATAACAACACATGATCCCAGACTTACCAACATATATGTTCTCATACCTGCAGGTTGATTCGCCTTTCCTCTTTCGAGACCAATAACGCCTCCACAAGCCATGGATAATATAATGCGGAAAATCATTGTAACAATACTTAAATCGCTTAAAGACTTACCTAATAATTCTACGCTCATTTCAACACCTCTCCATCCAATTAATTATCTGTTTCTATCCATTCATAAGTCACAAAATTAAAAAGGGCTGCCCGTACTAAATCTCTTTAGTACGGCGGCCCCGAAATTCTTTTGAGTTTCCTAATTAGCAGAAATATTTTTTACTTGAACATACTTAAATCCTTTTTCCTCGATTTTTTTCAAAAAATCATTTGAAAAATGCATACAGTAAATATCTTTTCTCTTCTCGATAGGAAATACATTCTCCAATGTGCTTAATGGACAATGTGACAAATGATCAGAAGAAAATTCTGTCGTATCCTGATATATTGTCTGAATTTTTCCTGCAAAAAAATCTTTCACAATCATACTTGGAATTTCATAAGAATCTCCACTGTAATAGATTCTTTCATCAGAAAAGTCCAATACATAACCATAGCATCTTATATCATCAGCATGTTTTACCGAAACCGCTTCTATTCTTACATCCCCTATAAGATTAATTTCATCTGTTAGCATTTCATATGCATCCGATGTAATTCCCATCATTTCTAATAATTTTATCAATGATTTCTCAGGATGAATAATTTTAACCTTCTTCCCCAACACAAAATAACTATATGAAATGATAGAAGAAAGACTTCCCACATGGTCAGCATGGGTATGTGTTATAATGATATAAATATCATTATATTGTTCTAACAATTTCATTTCATACAATTTTGTAAAAACAGTTTCTCCTGCATCAATAAGAAAAAATTTATTATTTCTCACAAAATAAGCACTCGTATTCCCTAAAAGAGGATTAAACGCAGATCCAGAACCTAAAAATGTAATAATTTTTACCACCGCCTTTTCTAATAACGATTACGTAAATAATTTACACAATGATGTGTCCAGTCCGTTTGAATAATATCAAATCCCTTTTTAGCCAACCATCCCCATCCATCTTCCGGGTCACCAGTAAGAGATATGTCATCGTTATGTCCTGCTGCTAATGGCACACGACTTGAATACACAATTGAATTCCCCCATAAAATTCTTCCTTTTTTATGCATCATGTCAATATAAGAATCCTGTGCAATAGAAGATGATTCACTTTTAAAAACAAGTTCTGCACCAATATAATTGATGTTCATATTCTCTATCTTTTCTGAAGCAACATCTTCCTCCATAAAAATTGGCATATAATCCACTTTTGGAGCAAAAGTCTCTACCATTTTCAAAGATGCATCCGAAGGATCACTTTTTAGAAGAACTTGATCTGCCATATTATGTTTATTTACAATTTTCATGACATCATCCAGTATTTTAATACTTCTATCAAGATTCAAAATACATTTATTTTTTAAGTGTTCCAATACCTCTTCAAAAGTATTTAAAGGCAAAAAGGTTTCTGTCAAATCAACATTGCACAATCTAAGTCTTCTTATTTCTTCAGATGTCATTGATTCAACTTTTATATGTCGATCCAATTGAGCCGGTTCCATCCCCGTATGAAATACAAATATCTCTCCATCTATGCTCTTAAACAAGTCCATCTCAAGGATGTCAGCCCCTTCCTTTAATGCGATATCGAAGGAAGCAATTGTATTTGGAGGAATGTTTCCTCCCGAGGTTCCTCTATGAGCCGCAACTAAGATACCTTTTTCTTTTCTTAATTCTAAAGTTGATTTCATCATGCCTTATTTTCCTTTTTCTTTCTCGAAAAAATTCCTTTGATTGTAGCAATTCCATCATATCTTCCCAACCAAAGAGCAATTGTCGAAATAATCATAAGAATTACTGTATAAACAAATGCCATTGCCTGGGCGTCCGTAGTAGCAGTTTCATCTGTCGCAAGCTTAATTACAATACCTAATGGCTGGAACAGAGGATGATACAAGAAAACAGATAAATCATATTCTGATAACAAACCATTAAAATTCAACACAACAACAGAAAGAACAACAGGCATGATAATAGGAAGTATTACTTTTCGCATTGTATAGAATGGCTTTGCTCCCATAACCTGCGCAGCCTCTTCCATATTTCCATCAAGCCCGATAAATGCAGCACGAATCATACGGTATGAAAATGGAAGTTTAATAATCATGTACGCTATCAACATAATCACAGGGGTAGCTACAAGAACTTTATTAGCAAGATTCCAACGTGCTTCGTCATATGTCATCATAAGACCCAGCGCAATCATTGTGGAAGGCAACAACCAAGGAATAAGAATCAACGGCTCATAAAGTTTATCCCATTTATGCTTCAGTTTCGTAACAATTCTTGCAACAGCTATACATATAACCGCAACAGTAAGCGCTGCCACAAAGGAATATAAAATACTAACCAGATATGGCTTATATGCTGTTGAGGAACGGAACAATTTTGCATAGTTCTCCAGGGTAAATGAATCCTTTCTGATTTGACCTGTTTTTATGGTCATTCCATCTGTAAATGAAAACACCAAAACGTTGATAATAGGAAGCATATAAATTACAAACATAACATATGCTACAATATGTGCAATCACATTTAAAACTGGATTTTCAATTTTCTGTTTTGTCATTTTAGCTTTAGTCTTAGAAATAGAAATATAATTTCCCTTTTTTTCTATTTTCTGCATAATAAACAGAAGAATTGAAGTAGCAATTCCTAATATGATTGCCAACAATGCTGCAATATCACGAGAACCAGTCATATTTGCAAATGTCTTTATCATCGGATTAATGGTCTGGAAATCAGGTCCACCGACAATCAACGGCCCAGACATCGTACTCAAAGCAGCAATAAACGTAAGAATAGTAATTGCAAAAATTGTAGGTTTCATTGTAGGAAGAACAATTTTAAAAAGAATTGTTCCCTGTGAAGCTCCCATATTTTTTGCAGCTTCAATTGTGTGGTAATCCAAATTTCGTACTGCATTTGTAAGAAACATCATATGATTCGATGTTCCGGAAAACGTTATAATGAACAATACGGCTCCAAACCCCACAAACCATTGCGGATCCATATTCGGAAAGAACTGCATTAAAACTTTTGTAACAATACCAGTTTCCCCATATACAAATTTATACCCGGTAACAAGAACAACGCCTCCATAAATTAAAGTTGTCATGAATCCCAGGCTTAAAATTTTAGAACCTTTTATATCGAAATATTCTGTGAATAAAACAATCAATATTCCTGAAACATTCACAGTAACAACGGATGCAACAGCCAGCAAAAAACTGTTTTTCAAACTGTTAATCGCTCTTGTTGATTTCATAATTTTATGGATAGCATCCAATGAAAAATGCCCGTCCTTAATAAAGACTTTTAAAAGCAAATTAACATTAGGAAACACCAGGAAAGAAAAAATAAACCATATTAAAAAGAGCTTCAAAATCAGCCCAGGGATATTAATTGTTCCATCCTGCAATTTCGATTTTAATTTTCCCATAGAGCTTTCCCCCTTTAAAATTGCATGATATCCTGATAGTCAATATATAAATCTACTTCGTCGCCTTCTTTATAGTATTTATATCCATCATTTTTCTCAAGATACTTAATGGTCTCACCCATGCAAGAAAGAGTATATTTTGTCAATATCCCATTAAACTCTAGTTCAGTAACAGTTCCCGTGATTTTTGCATGATTAGGCATATAATTATTCACACATTTCTCGATCCTGATAAAACCAGTCTTTTGAACATCTAATTTTGTTCCAAGCTGTTCATTAATTGAAGTCAATATTTTCGTTCCAAACCGATTAATATCACCTATGAAATCACAAACAAATTCACTTTTTGAAGAATTATAAATCTCATATGGTGTTCCCACCTGTTCAATATAACCGTTATTAAAAACAGCAATTCTATCAGAAAGTGTCAGCGCTTCTTCCTGATCATGTGTGACATACAATGTTGTGATTCCCAGTTCTTTTTGGAGACGTTTTAATTCCAATCTCATATCAATTCTAAGCTTGGCATCAAGATTTGAGAGCGGCTCATCTAAACATAATATTTTAGGTTCCAGTACAATAGCCCTGGCCAAAGCTACCCTTTGCTGCTGCCCACCTGATAACTCGGAAACATTTTTCTGTAATTGTTCATCCGTAATTTTAATTTTTTTAGCAACTTCTCGGATTTTCCTGTCAATCTCAGCTTTTGGCAGTTTCTTCACTTTCATACCAAATGCAATATTTTCATAAACTGTCATTGTCGGAAACAGCGCATAACTCTGAAATACCATACCGATATTTCTGTTTTCTACCGGCAGATTAGTTACATCCTTTCCAGCAACAATAACCTTTCCTTTAGAAGGAGTAATGAATCCTACAAGTGCTCTTAATGAAGTGGTTTTTCCACATCCACTTGGACCAAGGAAGGTGAAAAATTCACCTTCCTTGATTTCCAGATTCAGATCATTAATTGCTACAAAGTCACCATATCTAATTTCAACATTCTCAAACTTTACCATGGTATGCTCCTATCTGAACTTATAAAAAGTTACAATTACTGAATAAATTCCAGTTCCGCTTTTTCTACCCATGCATCAATATTTTCTGCTATGAATCCCCAGTCAAGATCCTGCGGAGTAAGCATTTCCATCAATTCTGCCAGATCATCGGATACATTTGCAAGTGCATCTTTCTGACATGGGATTGTACCAAAATTATTTGACCACTCAAGCTGTATATCAGAACTTCCAAGCCAATTAAGAAATTCCACGCAAAGATCATAGTTTTTAGTGCCTTTTGCAATTGCTACAGATTCAACTACATATGGTTCTCCAACTTCAGGGGTCATAACCTGGAATTTATAATCACGTTCTTTCTGTTCTGTTAATACACCTGATGCCCAGTGTTCATCCATCGGGTATGTACCATCAATAACTTCTCCAATAGAATCTTCACCTTCAGCGATATTATGAGCGTTTCCTAAAAATGATGCTGCAATTTCCCAACCTTCATCAGATATACCAAGTTCACCTTCTGGATCCTGATAACGACTAATAATACTTGCATACACAGTTTTTCCAGTACCACCGTTTAAACCATGAAGCTGATACAAACCAGAATATTTTTCATCAGTAAGATCTGTCCAATCGGATGGCATATCCTCATAATCAACATTTCCAATCAGTAAAAGAGGTGTTGTTGTTACAGGATAATAATATCCATCCGAATCAATCAAACTTTCATCTACTCCATCTGTCCAATCAGGTTTCCATGTTTCCAGAAGATCATTTGCTTTCAGTTTTTCATATTCAATGTTATTCAAACCAAAAACGACGTCACACAATGGATTATTTTTTTCAGCAATCATACGCTCTGTCACTGCAGATGCCCCCAGACTTACAACTTGCACATTGAAGCCTTCTTCTGCCGCTCTGTTAATTAACCATTCATCACGACCTTCAGAGCCGTTGTTGGTGTAAATAACAATTGACTGACTCTTGTCTACCTCTTCTGCCTGTACCATGACAGAACCTGCTGAAACAATCATTGCTCCTGTTAATAATGTAGCTAACATTTTTTTCATAAGATTTTCCTCCTAATTTTATAACGTTTCACGTTTTTTTGCTGCATACAAATAATACCACTTTTATTATAACGTGTCAATATCTAAAATAGTCATTTTTGCATATTTTACAATGAATTAACATGTTTTTTTAGTATATTTTAACTTCATTTTCCTTTTTTATTTATTATAACGTTATATTTTTCACAAAATTCAATAATTAAAATTGAATTCTAACTTTCTTTATATCAAAGCCTAAAATAAACAGTATAATATATAGGCGTTTGCGAAACGTCAAAAGCCGCATAAACACGGAAATTTTTGTTGCCAAAATAAAATATCTCCTCAAAGTTTATGGTAAAACTCCAAATATCCCTTCCTTCCACAAATTTGTCTTTGAACTTACCCGCGAGCAAAAATTTGACAAAGAGAAAAGCAAAAGCACCTGACAGCTTTCATCTTCATCACTGTCAGGTGCTTTTTATTTTTCTTATATTGGGGTTCTACTTCTTAGTTTGTATCAATCTTCATATCCATTTGGATTATGGGACTGCCAGTTCCAAGAGTCTGCACACATCTCACGAATATCATTTTCTGCTACCCAGCCAAGCTCTTCTTTTGCCTTGGTTGCATCAGAATAGCAGGTAGCTATATCACCTGGACGGCGCGGTTTGATTACATACGGAATCTTCACACCGGTCGCTGCTTCAAAGTTTTTCACAATATCCAGGACACTGTAGCCTTTTCCGGTTCCCAGATTGTAAATGCTTAAGCCGGAGTTGTCTTCAATCTTCTTCAGAGCCTTCACATGACCTTTTGCAAGGTCAACCACATGAATATAGTCTCTCACACCAGTTCCGTCCAAAGTATCATAGTCATCACCGAATACACCCAGTTCTTTCAGCTTGCCTACAGCCACCTGTGTAATATATGGCATCAGATTATTTGGAATGCCGTTTGGATTCTCGCCGATAGTTCCGCTCTTATGTGCTCCGATTGGGTTAAAGTAGCGAAGAAGCACTACATTCCACTGCGGATCTGCTTTCTGAATGTCGGAGAGAATCTGCTCCAACATGGACTTGGTCCAACCGTACGGATTGGTGCACTGTCCCTTCGGACAGTTTTCTGTAATCGGAATCTCTGCAGGATCACCATAAATCGTTGCAGAAGAAGAGAAAATAATGTTCTTTACATTATGCTTTCTCATCACATCCACCAAAGTCAAAGTACCAGCAATATTATTTTCATAATATTCCCATGGTTTTGTAACAGATTCGCCAACGGCTTTTAATCCGGCAAAATGTATGCAGGAATCGATTTCTTCTTTATCAAAAACTTCATTCAAAGCATCACGATCAAGGATATCTGCCTTATAGAATTTCACCGGTTTTCCTGTGATCTTTTCTACTCTTTCCAGAGATTTTTCACTGGAGTTGCACAAATTATCCGCTACCACTACATCATAACCTGCGTTCTGCAGTTCTACAACTGTATGACTTCCAATGTATCCTGCGCCACCTGTCACTAAAATTGACATAACTATTTCCTCCTCATATCATGCTGTTGTTTTCAGTCATTAACTTCTTTTATATTTGCTATTTATATTTTTGCACAATGGCTTTCATTTCGGAAAGTTTTTCTTCCATTTCCTTCACCAGTTTAAACTGTGTCCGACATCTATCCAAATTATGACCTTCTCTATGAACCTTAAAATAATGGTCACCTTCCAGATAATCCGTCAGAAAACGAACACCGCATTCAAAAGTCATCAGAACAGCTCCCATAGGAAGCATCTCTAACTCCATATCCGTCAGAGCTTTGCCACAGCCTTCGATAAATCCTTTTACATATGTTTCATAAAGATGAAGGTCAAAAGAAACCTTATCCAGATTTCTCTCATCCTCTGCAGCTGTCGTTGCCCCAAAACGGATGGAATCCCCAAAATCATTCACAGAAAGACCCGGCATCACTGTATCCAGATCAATGACACAAATGCCTTTTCCAGTTTTGTCATCAATCATAATGTTATTCAACTTCGTGTCATTGTGGGTAACACGAAGAGGAAGCTGTCCATCTTCCTGCATATCCACAAGAGTATGGCAAAGTTCCTCACGATCCATAGCAAAGCGAATCTCTTCCTGCACACTCTTTGCACGGCCGCACACATCTTGTGAAAGAGCTTTTTGGAATTTTTGAAAACGATCTACCGTGTTGTGGAAATTCATGATGGTCTCATGAAGAGTTTCCGCCGGATAATCCGCCAAAAGGCGCTGGAAATTTCCAAAAGCAACTGCACTTTGATAAAAATCATCTTCATTTTTCACCTGATCATAGCAGGTGGCTCCCTCAATAAAAAGATAAACTCTCCAGTATTCTCCTTCCTTATCCACATAGTAAGAACTGCCCTCCTTATCGTTTACAAGGTTTAACGTCTCACGCTTCACATCCCCGCCATTTTCCAGGATTTTTTTCTTCAGCCAAGAAGTCACGCCACTGATATTTTCCATCAGTCCTACAGGATCAGTAAAAATGCTTTTGTTCATTCTTTGCAAAATATAACGATTTACCTTTTCCCCTACCCGAAAAGTAAGGCGATAGGTATCATTGATATGTCCGTTTCCATAAGGAATACACTCTGTCAGTTCGCCAGCAAAATCAAATTCTTCGATTACTTCCTCAATTTTTTTCGTTTCCAATTATTCTTCCTCCCATAATTTCTGCGGATAAAGACCTTCATCTTTTAACTTCTGAATAGCTGCTACTACAACGGGCTTATCCTCTTTGTAAGTTACCCCATACCATTTGTCCATGGATTTCAAAACCTTTACCGTTGCTTTTTTCTCGCCCAAAAGCTCATCTACCACAAAAGGAAGGAAATATTCACATTTCAGCGGATTTTTCTCCAGATTCTCATCCAGGAATTTCGGGAAACGGTCTTTTAATTCCTGAAGAATACTTGCGGAAAATCCCCACATATTCATAGATACGGTACTACCCTCTGGAATTTCTACCCAGGTAGAGCCGTCATCTTCCGTATAAGCAGCTCCGCCCTCTCTCTTTTCGATATGGGTGCGCTCATTAATCGTGATCAAATGTCCTTCCTCATCTGTCACACAGACGCCTCGCGCCACATGACCGTTGTCTGTCAGTGTGTTTTCCAACTTATACCCAACCATCATATACTGATAAACACCGTTGTCCTCCTCCCCTTTGGAAAGGAAATCATACGCCATTTTAAACGCATGCGCTCCGTAATAATCATCCGCATTGATCACCGCAAAAGGTCCGCCAATTTCATCAAAACAACTTAAGATGGCATGCCCGGTTCCCCATGGTTTCACCCTGCCTTCCGGCACAGCATAACCTTCCGGAATATTATGAAGATCCTGAAAAATATAAGCAACCTCCAGTATTTTACTCAAACGGTCTCCAATGGCAGATTTAAAATCTGCTTCATTTTCTTTCTTGATAATGAAAACCACTTTTTTGAATCCGGCTCTTACTGCATCATGAATTGAAAAATCCATAATAATATGACCTTCCTTATCCACCGGGTCAATCTGTTTGAGACCGCCGTAACGGCTTCCCATACCTGCTGCCATAACTACTAAAACTGGTTTCTTCATAAAACACCCTTCCTTTCTGTTCTATCAGCCTCATTTTAACATGTCCGAAACAATAGTATTTACATTATTGCTTCTTTCTTTTACATAATGCGTTCAACCATCTGGCTTTTTTTTCTCATATGCATTATACTATACATCAACAAAAATCTTTAGTAGATAGGAGGACAGAAAAGTGGCATATGAAGCTTTGCAGTTGAATCAGGAACTGCATATTTCCGCTGTTTATACTGTTCATTACTTTGAATATCGCAGTGATTTCCATTTTCCCGGCGAAGTTCATGATTTCTGGGAATTCCAATGTATAGATAAGGGCTCTGCCAAAGTATGTACAGACGAAGCTATCTACCATTTAAGCCGTGGTCAGGTCATCTTCCATAAGCCCAATGAATTTCACACCATGGAGGCCGAAGGAAAAACTCCGCCCAATATTGTGGTTGTCTCTTTTGCATGTGATTCTCCCTGTATGAAATTTTTCAAAAATCGCATCCTCACCATTTCCGAATGGGAACGCAGTCTTCTTGGCATGCTGATTGCAGAAGCAAGGCGCTGTATTGCCTCCCCTTTGGATGACCCGTACCTGCAGAAAATGAACATGCGTCCGGACTGTCTTTTTGGCTCTCAGCAATTGCTGGTTCTCTATCTGGAACAGTTGCTCATCTCGATGTTCCGCCGCCATACCATCCCACAGTTATCAGTTCCTGAAACAAAGCTTTTCCACATAAAAGGAGATTCTGCCCAATACAACAAAATCATTTTTTATCTGGAGGAACACATTCGGGAATTTGTCTCTGTCAAAGAAATCTGCCACGATAATCTGATCAGCCGCTCACAGCTGCAAAAACTTTTCAGGGAGCAGCATCAATGTGGTGTGATTGAGCTTTTTCTGCAGATGAAAATCGAATTTGCAAAACAACTTATCAGGGAGGACCAGATGAATTTTACCCAGATTTCTGATTTCCTAGGCTATTCGTCCATCCACTATTTTTCCCGGCAATTTAAAAAAATTACGGGCATGACTCCCTCGGAATATTCCAGTTCCATTAAAGCGCTCTCGGAACGAAGAAATGAAACCGATATATAATAAGAATTTGGTTATTGCAAAACAAGTTCGCAATCCTGATTGAAAACAAGGATAGAATCCTGTAATACAGGATTCTTAGGATGGAAAGTGTATGATTTTAAATTCAGGCATAACAAAAAGACTTATCGGACTAGCCACTAAGAAAAAGATGTTATGAAAAGTAAATGTCAGACAATTAAAGGCGTAAGACTTCGGATGTATTGATACTGATGAATTTTATCAGCAACCATCACTGTAACAAGTTATGTAATGCCTGCAAACGATAAGTCTGCGCGAAGAGTCTTTTCGTTTTAAGTTTTACGATGGGCAATGCAAAAGCTATCTTTGATTTGCTGGATAACCGGATTGGCAACAACATAGATATGCACGGAAACATAGGCTACTTTATAAGAATTATAATTCTCATCAAGATTATTTGCTTTAGCAAAAGCCTTCGAGTATTTAATAATGCGGTTTACATACTTGGGATTATTTTCGGTAACCCATGCTTCGATGCCCGATGTATCAAAGATAGTCATGGAACCAAGCGCAAGACCAAGCTATTGGCAGATTGGTTCGGTAAACACCTAAAGTATAATACATACAAAAAAAGAAGGAGTGGACTGGATTATAAACCACTCCCCCTCCTTTTTCTCAATATAGCATCAGAATTCAGAATCTATCATACTCTGTGCTCTTTCCAACGCCTCTTCTACACTAAGCAACCCTGACATTACATTTTTTACAGCAGAACCAACTATATTCAAAAACTTTTTTTCATCAAAAGGTCTATAGTCTGTATCTGGTAATCTCTTTGTTCGAGATAATGAAAAACATTTTTTTGAAAATTCCAACCATGGAAATGTATTTATTATATCATACTTATTATATGTTTTGATGCACGGAGAAACACTGCCAAGTGCTGCCATCGCCGATGCAACTGGTTCCATAGTAATCCATTTAATGAACGCCAGCGCATCTTCAGGATGTTTACTATTTTTAGAAACAGCAAGAGAGCCTCCTCCATAAATTGGGTTTCCTCCTGGTACCATTCCAAATCCTACATTTCCTACGATCTTAGAATTATATCCAAGAATTTCTGATGCGTAATTACTAAAATTAATCATCATTGCAACATTTCCATTTGCAAATTCTTTTGCAGCTGTAGTCCACCAACGAGCAGTTTTTCCTGGTGCATATTTTTGAGCTTCTACCAACTCTTCAAGTGCTTTTCTTCCAACATCATTATTGATAATTATTTTACCTTCATCACTATATAGATTATCTTTATGACTAAAAAAACGTGTTAAAAATTCTGTAGATGCAACACCTGTATTCCCTAATGTTAAGTTAGCTCCATACCGAACATCTGTACCAAACCCATTTCCTTCAGTAAAAAAAGCCGCAATCCTATTATATTCTTCAAACGTTTCCGGTATTTTTAATTCCTGTTTATACTTTTCACGATACATTCTCCTAATCGCAACATTCTCAAAAAGATCTTTTCTATAAAACAAAAGCTGCGAACTTGGAGATACTGGAAGCGCGTATATTTTATTCCTTACATAGCAATACTTATCTTCCAGAGAAGGCAAATATTCAGAAAACACCTTACTTATATCAGGTTCAATCTTATCCAATGGAAGCAGTAATCTTTCCGCAAACCACGAAAGCCATGTAACATCAATCCTGAATACATCATATAAATCTGATGTTTCTGAATTGACAAACTGATCATAAATTTCATCATATGCAAAAACAGCTATTTTTACTTTTGTACCTGTTTTTTCTGTATAAAATTGTGCCAGCCCTTGCATAATAATAGATTCTGGACTATCTAACGCTAATATATTCAGACATTCTGCTGTTTCGTGACTAACTTGAATGTTTTTCCAATTTCTCTCACCATCATTTTCAAAAATGTGAGTTTCTGGTATCAAATTTCCCTTGTTCTGAATAATTCTGGCTGCAACTTCTCGTCCAAGTAAACTATAATTTAACTCATATTTTTTAAAGTCTTTTTCTGGAAGATATACTACAGGAGACAGCGTATGAATATCTATTTTTTTTTCGGAAAAAAAAGAATTAATTATCTGTCTTATTTTTTCAGCAAATCCCATATTTGTTGTCACAATGACATCCATCTCTTCATTTGAAGCAAATAAATTTAAAATGCTATGGGATACTCTTCCTAAGTCAGTTGTAATTTTTTTAACATTGCAATAAGAACTTTCATCAATTTCGGAACAAAAACCTTTTAAATACTCAGCTTCATTAGTATATTTCTCAGATTCCGTAACAACTAATACATTTTTATATCCATTATTCAATATTTTTTTTGCCATCTGGATACCAGCAAGTTTATAATCAAATCCAAAATAATCGGCTTCGAAACCAGGATGTCTTTCAACAAAACAAACCTTTGCAAATCCAGCTTGCTTGTAAACATTCTCCTTTCGATATAGGCATGTAATAACAATCATGCCACATACCATAACAGATTTCGCTTTTTGAATCATCTCAAGTTCAACCTGAGGACTATTATTTGTCAAGAATAATTCTGTTGAATAGCCATTGCTTTCTACATAGTATTTTAAACTATAATAGAATTCACGATACTGCCGTGATTCAACTGTAGGAAGAATAACTCCTACAACTTTTCCCGTTCCTTTACGTAATATCCTTGCTCTTTCATTAATTGTATATCCTAACTGCTGAGCAGCTTCTTCAACAACACGAATTTTTTCACTGCTTACATTGCCTTTACCATTCAGCACATTAGATACTGTTCCCTGCGATACTCCTGCTAATCTTGCAACATCAAGAATGGTTGCCATATTTCCACCTTATTTCTCCATATTTTATAACGTTTTAATAATTATACAATATTTCCCGAATTTTTGCATTCTTTTTTTTATATAAATTATACTATAATTAGATTGTCAAAAGTCCTTTTGACCGGATTCTTCTACAACATTACACGAAGTAAATATACTAAATATAATAATTCCGGTTAGCAAATTACCCTTTTGACGTCTAAATCATATTATATTTGCACTAGCTGATACTGTTCACGGCAATGTCATTAACATCAGAAAATCCCTGTACGATATTTTTTTATTCAAAAAGTTGTAAGGTGGCGTTTATTTTATCCTTGCTCTAACACATTCCAAATTACTTACCCTATATGGTGTACCAACAAAACACCACACCTGATTGATATTTATTTCCATCCGAGTAGTTGTCCATTCTCCATCAAGCATACCTCCAAGCATTCACCGCAATGAAATCCATTATGCCACCATAAATCTGATACCCAAAATCCATATCTGCCACTTTCAATATTATATACCTATCTTCCCTCTGTCATGTTTTTACATTTCTCCTTCATGCTCGCTATATTTTTTTACTTCTAAAAATAATCTAAAATACAACAATATGCTTTTTTAAACAATTTATTTCATTTATTGTAAATTGCCATCTCATAAATCTTAAATCATTTCATATTCAAAAATTAGTAACTCAGACTTTCCCTTAAGATAAATTAATTGGCTTTTATTTGAAAGGTAATTATTCTCTCTTTTAAAGCAAGATTCGCCAGAGTAACTCAAAACTCACTTTCGTGGTTTTGCTTACCTGGCAATCTTGATGGGGATTCTGCTTCCCCATACCCTCGGTTGCTGCACATTTTTTAAATGTGCAATCTGGCTCCTATAAAATAGTCGCAACGTGATGGCTCTGCCGTCACGGGAAAGGAGAAACACATGGCAAGGCCAAAGAAGGACGGACAGCTCCGTCATACACACCAGATTATGCTCCGTCTCACAGACACAGAATACGAAATCGTAGCAGAAAATGCCAAAAGTGCAAATCTTACACTGGCAGAATATGCACGGAACCAGATAATGAATAAAAAAGTCACTGTTAAATATGAGATTGTGGCAGATATACCAGAATTGAAAAAACTGATTGCTGAGTTTGGAAAGATTGGCAGTAATCTGAACCAGATTGCCCGGCACTTCAACAGCGGCGGTATCCATTCTCAGGAAATGAGAAAAGCGATAAATCAGAGTATCGCAAGAATCTACGAAATGAAATATGAAGTGTTAAAAATGGCAGGTGATTTTACTTCTATCTCCGGCCAGCCTAAAGTTAAGAATGAAGGAGATCTCCATGGCAATCCTGAAACACATAGCAAGTAAAAACGCAGATTACGGTGAAGCACAAAAATATCTCCTGTTTCAGCATGATGAATATACAGGGAAGCCGATCCTCGATGAAAACGAGGAGCTGATTCCACGCAGTGAATACTTTCTACTACAATATATTTATGGTTAATATCCCTTACAGCCAGTAAGGAATTATCCATCTTGTTGCTTAAGCTGTATAATGATGGAGCAATCGGTATATCGAATACTTTCTTGGACTCCGCGTCCGTAATTAAGACTGATAACCAGCTCCTCATTCGCAGCGTTCGTTTTATGCAGGTTGAATCGCCATAGGTGCATTCGCGTCACACCACAGTAGATTGAATAGGCAATGAGTAAAACTGGTACTTATCCATTGCAATAATCTTAAGGAGTGACAATTTATGAACGCAGTAGGTATCGATGTTTCAAAAGGTAAGAGTATGGTTGCTATCATGCGACCTTTCGGTGAAATTGTTTCCGCACCTTTCGAAATCAAACACACAGCCAGTGGTATCAATTCACTTGTAGAACTCATCAACTCTGTTGAAGGTGAGTCCCGAATCGTGATGGAGCACACAGGGCGTTATTATGAAGTCCTCGCTCATCAGCTTTCAGAGGCAAATCTTTTCGTCAGTGCCATTAACCCAAAACTTATCAAAGACTTTGATAATGATTCTCTTCGTAAAGTGAAATCTGATAAAGCAGATGCTGTTAAGATTGCCCGATATGCTCTTGACAAATGGCAAAATCTTAAACAGTATAATGTTATGGATGAATTACGCAATCAGCTCAAAACCATGAACCGTCAGTTCGGCTTTTACATAAAACACAAGACGGCTATGAAAAATAATCTTATCGGCATCCTTGACCAAACCTATCCTGGTGTCAATACTTACTTTGACAGTCCTGCACGCAGTGACGGCAGCCAGAAATGGGTTGATTTTGCATCTACATACTGGCATGTAGACTGTGTCCGTAAAATGTCCCTGAATTCCTTTATCGACCATTATCAAAACTGGTGCAAACGTAAGAAGTACAACTTCAGCCAATCCAAAGCTGAGGAAATCTATGGAAAAGCAAAGGAACTTGTTCCTGTACTTTCAAAGGATGCCATTACAAAGCTTATTATTAAGCAGTCTGTAGACCAGCTTAATAGTGCCTCTACAACTGTTGAGTCACTACGCACTCTCATGAATGAAACTGCATCCAAACTCCCGGAATATCCTGTCGTTATGGCTATGAAAGGGGTTGGAACTTCACTTGGTCCTCAGTTGATAGCTGAGATCGGAGATGTTTCCCGTTTCACTCACAAAAGTGCTATTACTGCATTTGCCGGTGTAGATCCCGGTGTTAATGAATCGGGAAGTTATGAACAAAAAAGTGTTCCAACTTCCAAACGAGGCTCCTCTGATCTTAGAAAGACTTTATTTCAGGTAATGGATGTCCTGATTAAAACGCATCCGCAAGATGATCCTGTTTATCAGTTCTTAGATAAGAAACGTGCTCAAGGCAAGCCTTACTATGTCTATATGACTGCAGGTGCCAACAAGTTTCTAAGAATCTACTACGGACGAGTGAAAGAATATCTTTCATCTCTTCCAGAATCTTAATTATCCACTAATATTTTCAGGCCAGCACTGGTGTGGTGGTCTTATTTTGATACCTAATTTTCAACCTGTATAAAATTTTCAATGTTCTTCAATTTAGCCTTGACTTTTTATTTGCAGGCTACTACATTTCCGATTTAATTTTGTAAATCAACGGTAATACCATCTCCAACTGAAACCGCTAGGTCTTCCGGTGCCTGGTCTTCATCATATACCGTTCCTATTTCTTCTATGTAAGCCTCTTCTGATTCTTTCTGCTCATAGGAAACCATTTTTCCTGTAGTTCCTGAATAGTGATAGAGCTGCAGCGTTAACTGTTTTGCATGATCCAAAATTCTCCAATCTTGTAATTCAAAAATTAGATTCGGTTTATCATAGGAAGTGAGACTAAAAACATATTCATTTCCTAAATCGTCCTTCCCGCGAAGCCAGAATTCATCTTCATTTGTCATATCGGAATATGATCCAGAAATGGTACACCCGAAAATATTATATTTCATTTCTGAAATCAAAAACGTCTGATCCTTCTCAATTGGGATAGACACTTGAATGTCAATTTCTTTTGTGTCTGCCTGCAGTGCTTCTGGATCTGCTGTAAATGAAAAACTATATACATCCCTTTCCTCAACCTGCTCATTTTGATTTTGGAAAGTTCCTATTTGAATTTCAAACTTCTGGAAATGATCAGCTCTACTTCGATTAAATTTCGCTGCAAAGTATTTGGAAGTCACTTTTTCTGATCCGCTACTGTTATCAAGCGAATATTGATTTTCTAACGCTAATGACTCGCCATCAACTGCGACCTGAATGCTGCTCATGGAAATATCATTTTCGCCTTTTTCATCCGTCAGGGAATATGCAATCCAAAGGCTTTTTGCATCCGCAGCGACTTCCTCTAACGAAACCGCAATCCCATTTTTTTCGATTGTCTTTTGAATTGTTTTCACATATTCATCTGTTTCCTTCTCAATTCCCAAAATCCGGCCAATAAGAGAAGTCATTTTATACCAGGCTGCTTTTACCTCATTCTGATGTGTAAGTCCACCACCAATAGCAGCCACTAATATGATACAGGCTGCTGCAACCCGTATGTAGCGCTTGACTCTTACGATTTTATTTTCTTTCCACGGTTTCGCCGCCTGATAAATGTATTTCTCATCTATATCCTCAAATGCCGTTAAAAAATCCCATCCTTTATTATCCCTCATAGCCAGCCTCCTTTAATAAACCATAAAGTTTTTTCCTGCTACGAGCCAAAACTGACTTGATCTTACTTTCCCCACAGGCATGTCGGTCTGCTATCGCTTTTACAGGATCCATATACCAGTAGCGTCTAATAAAAATATCCCGGTCACGTTCCGAAAGCGTTGATAAAAAGTGGTCAAATAATTTTACAAGTTCTTTCTTTTTTAAATAAATTTCAATATCAGAAGAAATTGCACTTCCAATTTTTTCCACTTCCCCAGCAATATCTTCCATATGTGAATCCACCCGTTTCTGCGCATTTCTTTTCCGATAACGGTCGATTGCTGTATTTCTTGTTATTTTTGAAACAAAGGAAGACAAAATAGATGGTCTTCTTGGAGGAATGCTGTTCCAGGTAAAAAGCCATGTATCATTTACACACTCTTCAGAATCCTCCCTGCTGTATAAAATATTGTGTGCAACTATATAACACATATTTTGATATTTATTTTTGGTCTCTACAATTGCATTTTCATCTCTGGCAAAATACAAATTAATGATCTGTGCATCATCCATCCTAAGCTATCCTCCTTTTTCACCTTATATCACGTATTTTATTTTAATTGGTCGCATGAAAAATGTAATTTTTTTATTTTTTTTGCAGAAAAGGAAATGAAATATATTTCGTTCCTAATTCCTTTTCTGCATTTCCATTTACTGGTCAATTACTTCTGTCATATAAGCTCCCTGACCATCTACCGCAGTAACTATTTCTTTTCCGTCTTCTGTTTCAATAATCTGCCCCACTGATACCTGATCCTGTGGTCCGCTGGTGCTTAAATCCGGATCTTCGTCAAATGTGGCCAGCGGGTACATTACCCTCTCTCCATTTGCATTGAAAAATTCATGTAATTCAACTCCAGAACTGGCAGCCACTGAAGCTGTTCCAATCAGCATACACGCTGCCGCTCCAATCCAAAACTTTTTTCGTTTCATCATGCTGCTCCTTTCTCTTAACCGTGATTATTTTTTATATCCACAAATACTACAGGTCTTCTTCAAAAACGGATAACTATGTTTACTGCAATATGTCCATGGAGTGTAAGTTTTTATCCCCCTACGATGGCATTTATTACATTTGTTTGAGATAATCAGCCGTTCTTTGTAACAGATTCCAGCTGTTCCAACTGTTCGAAAATCTGTCTTTTTACCAACAGCTTCTAAATATCTCGCCGGATGTTCACATGGCGCATTTGTCGCATAGGAAGAAATCGCTTCAATTGGTTCTGTTACAAAAGATCCATCTTCATTTACTCTGACAATTCTTTCCTTAGCACCAGTTTCTGTTACATAAATGTTTCCACTGGAAATTACTTCCTGCGCTTCATTTTCCGCACCCATTACAGAGATACCCTGCCCTGCCATATTTCCCATAATTGTAACACTTGTCATAATAATTGCCATCCACTTTTTTAATCCACTCATCCTTTTTACCTCGTTTTCTTAAATTTTTCCCTATAAGTTGTAAATAAAAATTTTTAGAGCCCTCCCTTCAAAGTTTCGTTATTCCTTTTTCACTATATATCACGTAAAATTTCGGTATCCGTTGCATCCTTGCTAAAAATAATTTATTTTATTCTCAAAACCTCCAGCCCTAATTTGGCACACAAACAGGATCCGTTTATAATCTGTGTCTTGGCGTTTTATAAGTAGCCGTAAATCAAAAGCCCCCCGGCAGCATAGTTCCAAAGATCCATACTATCGGGGGCTTATCCCTCATCTCATCATAATTTCCATATTCTCCTGACGATATAAAGCAATTTATCAATAGTGCTGTTCCACAACTTATTTTTCAGCCAGGCTGTCAAGGCATCTTTTTATATCTTCTTTTTGCATGCACTCAATGGTCCAGGTGCGTTCTTTTGTTTCTGGCAGATAGCCAAGCACTTCCTGCCAGGGAAGGTTTCCGCTTCCAAGTCCGATGTGGGAATCCCGGTCTCCGCAGTTGTCGTGGATATGGACATGGCTTACATAGGGAGCCAGATTTTTCGCCCACTCCCTGACATCCAGGGAAGAATAACAGTGTGCGTGCCCGATGTCCAGGCACAGCTTAAAGTTCGGCTGGTTCACCCTCTCATAAACATCCAAAAGGAGCCTCCAGTCATCATCAAATACATTTTCTAAAACAATTTCTATTTCTGTTTTGTTCTTCATAAATTCCTGCCAGAATTTGGCGACATGCTCCGCCCAGTATTCTTTGTAATAAACATACGGGTTCATGCCAGAGTGAAAGACAATCTTCTTAGCTCCAAGTTGAAGCCCCGCCTCATAGCACTGGTTGAATCTTGTCATGGTGGCTTCCCGCACCAGGCTGTCGTATGCACAGGGGTTCACATCCAGAAATGGGCCATGAAGAATCAGATCCCTGGTCCCTATCTCTTTCATCTTCTCCCAGTACGTTTTGATTGAATTCGAAAGCTGATCCAGGTTATCCGAAATGGAAAAATCAATGCTTTCGATCCCGGTTCCGTACTCTTTTACCAATGCTTTCATGTCAACATCTAAAACTAAATGGCTAATATATATCATTTTTTTCCTCACTTTTTTACGAAGCTACTCCTGCCTCTTTTAAATGGCAGAACAGGCAGAAGCCCCGCAAGGCCTTGCTGCCTGTTCCACTTTTTATTTTACTGTGATCTTAATTTTTTTCGATTTGGAACCTGATTTTACCGTAATGGTGGCAGTTCCTTTTTTCTTGGCTTTTATCACACCCTTTTTCGTAACGGTTGCCACCTTCTTATTGGAAGTGGTATAGGTTACCTTCTGCAGGGAGGTGATCGGGCTGATGACTGGCTTTAAGGTCAGCTTCTTGCCTTTTTTCAAGGTTGCCTTAGACGCAATGCCTGTGATCTTGGTTGTCTTCACCGCCGTCTTTTGAACAGTCACATTAATCACCTGTTTTTTACCGCTCGCCAGGGTGATGGTGACTTTTGCTTTTCCAGCCTTTAAGCCTTTTATGGTACCTTTTCTGGTCACTGTTACGATCTTTTTATTGCTGGTAGTCCAGCTCTTGATGGAATCCCCATTTGCCAGACCGGTTACCTTCACTTTTGTGGTAGACTGTTTTACCTTCAGCTTAATGCTAGAGGCCGTTACCTTGATGGTGGGGGTAAGTTTACTTCCCACTGTACGGGTTTCCGTTTTTCCCTTGTTGCTGGTGCGCTTCTGGGTTTCCGGGGCAAATACGGTTGCCCCCGATACGGTTGTCCAGGGGCCAAATACCTCCGGGACTTCCGTTGGTGTCGGAGTCGGCGGAACGGGTGTCGGGGTAGCTGGAACCGGAGTTACAGTTGGTGTCGGGGATGGAGTATCGGTACGCTGTACCACAATCGTATAATCCGTTGTCTTTCCAGACTTTGTGGTTACGGTAACTTTTACCTCTGCTTCCGCATCTGGATTGGTCTTATCAAAATACATGGCAATTCTGTGTGCTGCGCCACTTCCAGTTACTTTTCCAAGTACCGTTACCTTGCTGGTACCGCGGATTCCCACAGCGGTGACGGATGCGCTGCTGTCTGCCGGTTCTGCAAAGATATTTAAAAACTCCCTGCTCTCTTTATAGATTGCCCGGTAGCTGGTTGTCACGCTGCTAAATTCCGGGGACAATGAAATCCGGTTTGCCGTATTGGAGTAGGTATTGCTGGTGCTAAGCGTCATGTTCGCCAAAACCGGCGTAGAAATATCCTGGGAAATGTGGAAGGTATATTCCCGGCTCTTTCCCTGGCCGCTTACGGTTACCTTTATATCTGTGGAGCCGCTGCTTACATCCGCCACAAAGCTTCCTGCATACGCCTGTCCATTTACGGTTATGGTACAGCCTTCCGGTGCTTTCAAAGCAAAGGTTACCTTGCTGGCATTCTCCGCTACCGTTAAGTTATATTTTAAGGTATCCTTTCGGAAGGCAGAAGGCCAGGTCACTTTTCCAGTATCTGCCGTGGCTGTCACGCTGTTTAAATAGGCCCCGTTGGTTTCCAGAGCCATCAAGTAATTGGAATCATTTTTGTAATAAAGGGTGCCTTCCCGGTCTGCGCAGATGGTACTGATACAGTATTCCTGCTGGTCACTTGCCGGACGGAAAAGCTCTACGGCTGTTCCGGAAGTCTGTCCCGGTTCATCGGATAACATATAAATACCGCCTGGTTTTGCATTGTAGGTAAAGTACAGATAGACTCTTCCATCTGCCTGTCCATCTCCATTATAATCCTGGTTTTCGTAGGCCGTGGACAGAAGAGGCGCTGCCTGGGGATAGCCTGGAATGGATACGTTATATGCCAGAGAGATCCCGGAAGCGGTTTCAGTTAAGACTGCAAAATGATGACCGCCATCGGAACTAAACTGTTCGCCATTTCCGCAGACACCTACATAGATCCTTCCCTTATATACAACCGGGGAAGCAGTTACCATGCCGCCAAGGTTATAGCTGCAGGCAGTTCCAAAGGTGCCGTCTGCATTCATCTGCACGCGGTACAGATACCCGCCTTTGGTGGTGAAATATACATAACCATTATTATAAACGATAGTAGAACGGATATCTCCATGGCTTGTCATCTTATCCAGGAGCAATCCGGTATGTGTGTTTACGGAATACAGGATGGCGGAGTTGGTATCTGTTCCTTCTGAAGAACCGTCGTCGGAACCAAATATCAGGTAATCGGATGAGGCATAAGAACCAGCCCAGTAAAAGCCGCCTTTATGGTTGTATTTCCAGGTGCAGTGTTTAATCTCCGTTCCTGTGGATGGATCCTCGTCTGTAACAGACAGACAGAAATAAGAGCCTGCTGTGGTCTCAGAATTCCAGGTTCCGGTATAGATATAACCATCCTTGTAAGTGATCGGGGAAAGTGTCTGACCTCCCAGGGACTCACTGATCCATAAGGACTTTAAGGAAGTAGCACTGACCGCCTGGATCTGACCGCCGCCGATCTGTGCAAAGAGCATTCCCTCTGCATAGGTAAGGGGGATCATGGCATACTGCATATTTCCAGAGAGCTGTTCGCTGGTCTGAAGGATTTCCCCTGTGTTTTTATCCAGCTTATAGATAAACTGTCCAGACGCTACATAAACTGCTCCGCCCAGGATCAGTGGTGGTGTGATGGCTGCCTCCCAGCCCACTCCGATCCTTGTAGCCCATTTTAACAGGGTGGAATCCGCACTGGTTGGGGTGCTGCTTCCGGTAATGCCGTTATTCGTATCACTATTTCGGAAATTGATCCAGTCATTGTCCGTGATCTCCGGCTGCGTGGCATCCTGTTTTACCAGTTCTGCGGTAATATCGGAAACCTCGCCTCCGGTAAAGCTGCCCTGCTGGGAAATATAGCCATATTTAGAAATATTCCAGGTATAGGCTTCTCCCTGGAGGATGTTCTCATAAACCATCAGGGAATCGGCGGAAGGGGTAAGGCGCTCCCCATCCTTGTCATATACGCTGATGACCGCATCCTCCGGAGTAATTTGAAAACTTACCTTGTCGCTTGTACTTTTATGCACCAGGATAGTATAAGTTCCTGTGGAGGTATAGGTTTTCTCTGCCAGGGCAGGATCCGCATAGGTGTTTGCCTCTGACATGGAGAGCGTCACTTTGGTATCACCGGTGTCTGCCAGTGGAACGCTCACAGCCGTATCTGTAGAAGAAAACGGAACCTCTTTTACTTCGCCTGTGGTTACATTTTCACTGGAAATGGCAAGCTGATACCAGTTGCCGGAAAACGCTTTTGGAACCACCTGTAAAGAAGCGGTAGAAACTACTACCGTTGCCTCGTAGTCCCTTGTAGTTCCTGTGGTGTCAAATTTCGGAAGGATATTTTTTGCCAGGTCCTTGTCATCCGGCAGGCAGGCCTTGAGATCGGAAAGGTCAAGACGGCGTTCTACCAGGATCTGGTAAACCTGCTTGTCCCCTTCTGTTCCTGCGGTGATAGTATAAAGTGCTCTTTTGGAGCCATTTTCTCCGGCTGCAAAAACGGAGGCAGCTATATTGTAACGGGTACCATCTGTGTATCCGCTTTTTGACATTTCCGCATTCTGTTTTTCTCCGTCCAGTCCCGTGGTTTCCAGCTGAAGGACGGATCCCTCCGGTGCATTCCCTGCCAGATCCGCTGTGATCCAGAAGGATGCGGAATCCATGTTGGAACCATATTCTGCCACATAAACCTTGCCGCCAAACTCTGCGTCAAGATCAGACATACGCTTTAATCCTACGGTAGAAGCACCGCTCTGGCTGGTATATAAGGTCAGGTTCTGAAGGTAGCCACCCTCATCCTGCGCATCGGTTTCTGGCATGATGATAGGATCTGTCTCCCCTTCAAATCCCTCCTGGGAATCAGAGGCTTCAAAGTCCTCTTCTCCTGAAAAATCTTCTTCTGCTTCCCCGGAGGTAAACCCGGTAAATTCAGAAACGCTTGCAAAAGAATCCTCACTTTGTGTGTCTTCGGATTTCTGGGAACCACCCTCAAAAGAATCCGTCTCATCTGTAAAAAATCCATCCTCTTCTGCGGCATAAGCGGTGTTTAACGCATACACCGGAAGATTTCCAGCTAACAGGGCCGCAGACAAAAGTCCGGTCAGCCATTTTTTCATTGTTGGTTTCATTCAGTTCTCCCTTCTTTTCTTTGCTTACGCCGTTATTTTGGGCTTTTTCTTGCTTTCTTTTTTAAACCTTTTCTTTGCCGTTACAAAAAAGAGAGCAAAACCAGTTTCCAATACCGCAATCACCAGAAGAAATTTTGTTGTCAGACTTGCTTTTTGGATTCCTCTTGTCACACTTCCTGCAAAAGATTCCTCCTGAGCCTGGTTCTTTCCAGTTGTATTTGTAACTGTGGTTTTCGTTTCTTCTGTAAAACCATCTGACGCCTCACTTTTTTCTTCTACCACCGGGGAGGGAGTGGCTTTTTCCATCACCTTCTCCCCTGCTATGGTATAGCCAGGCTTTAAATCCTTTGCATATTTCTTCCCTGTCCGGTCTGTCCACTTCGGGGACTCATTTTTTTTGGTGTCAGCTGTCTTCATATTTCCAAACAAAGAAGTCTGTTTCTCCCCCTGGAGCTTTAAGGAAGCCTTAATCTCCCCAGTGGTTTTCTCCCCCTCTTTGCCTCCAGCTTTGCTTCCCTCCACCTGTTTTAAATTGGATAAGGAACCCTCGCCGTTTTGTCCTGGGATAGTGGCCTGGGACTTATTTCCGCCATGGTCGGAGCCATGTACCAGGTTTCCAGGGGTACCGGCTGTTTTTATATCCGGGATCCCCATGACTAAAGAATCACTTACATTTCCCGCTGCATCCTTTACCACGATCACCAGGTCTTTTTCCCCGGAGGATAATCCAGTCAGGGTAATGGTATTGGTTCCGGCTAATACTTCTGTTCCTTTCCCACTTGTATCTAGGGAAGGTACTTTTGCCCCTGCCTCAATCACCTGGTAATAACAGGTTCCTTTCTCTGAGGTCTTATAGACCGCCGAAGCGGTATCTGTGGAAATACGGCTGGCACTGACCTTTTTTAAAACAGGTGCTGTTTTGTCGGTAAGTGTCAGGGTAATATAATAGTCTCTGGTGGTTCCATCCTCTGCCGTTACTTCCAGGCGGACCTTCGCCTCTTTTTCCTGGTCGGCAAAAAAGATCTTCCAGTAGAGGCGGTCTTTGTTGTCTTTCGTTCCCGTGATGGTCTCATCTTTTTCTACAGTTCCTGCCTTGATACCGCTGATGGCATAAACCTTAACAGAAGCTTTTTCATCCTCTACTTCTGGCCAGATGTTCAGGCTCTGCCGTTCGCCATCGTAGGAAGCCTCAAATTTTTCCTTATCTGGAGCCAGATCCGGGCTTAATTTTAAGATTCCTTTTCCGTACTTGTCGGAACTGGAAACATACAAGCCCTTTAAGGCTGTGTTGCCGCTAAGAAGGGTGATAGTATATTCCGTCACCGCAGGATCTGCCGTGATCTTCTGGTAGAATTCCTGGTACCCTTCTTTACGGACATAAAGTTCATACGCCTGTCCCTGTAAAAGAGAATACCGTCCATTTTCTTCTGCAGAAACCGGGTTTCCCTCTGCATCCAGTATCACCCCACTGGCATCTCCCGGCTCAATTTGAAGTCTCACGCTCACCAAAGCCGGGGTTGGAGTCGCAGTCGGCTGTGGAATCTCGGTTGGAGCCGGAGTTTCTGTTGGTGCCGTAGTTGGCTCCGGAACCGGTGTTGCAGTCGGCTCTTGTGGAGTCTCAGTTGGAGCTGGTGCCTGTGTAGGCTCTGGCTCCACGGTCGGCTGTGGTGCCACAGTGGGCTCTGGCTCCATGGTCGGCTGTGGTTCCTCACTT
The DNA here is from genome assembly GCF_015668065.1 of Ruminococcus sp. 1001713B170207_170306_F1. Taxonomy (NCBI): domain Bacteria; kingdom Bacillati; phylum Bacillota; class Clostridia; order Eubacteriales; family Oscillospiraceae; genus Ruminococcus; species Ruminococcus sp. 1001713B170207_170306_F1. Next base: position 28,960 of record NZ_JADPEX010000009.1, read on the forward strand.
GGAGCAGGCTCCGGCTGTTCCGGTTCCGAAGGCTCTTCTGGTCCTCCTTCTTCGCTTTGTATCATCACTTCTTGCTGTGCATATATCTCATAAGGGACACTTCCAGCAATCAGAGCTGCCGTTAAGGTTCCCATTACTAATCTTTTTTTCATTTACCAGTCCCCCCATGTCTCGCCGTTTACCCCGCCGCCTACATCGGCACCGGAATAAAGAGAAAATCGAAGTCTTACCTCATCCCCGTCCGCTGGGAAATAGGAAGACATTCCAACACTCATGTATTCACCGTTCACAGAATACAGCCAGCCGGAGTCCATGGTAAAATCAAACTCTCCAAGCCAGTTGGAATCGTGGTCGGATAACTGACAGTTCACTTCCTGCAAGTGCGCCATCAGGTCATCCGGAATAGCTGCATTTGCGGAAATGCCGCCCCTTCCGATTGCTTTTAAGTAAAAGCCGCTGGTGGCATCCCCATTGTTGCGCCAATCAAAACCTGTATTTTGTAATAGCCGCAGCAGAACCGAAGATAACTGTTCTCCCTGGTAATATTCGATGGACGTTGCCGGAAGAATGGTTCCAAGTCCTACCGTACCCGCTTCAATGCTGATGGTGATAGAGCCTGCCACCTGTGGTCCTGCATCTTCGCCCTTATATAAGGTAAACGCAGGAAGTGTGGTGGTATATCCCTCTTCATCGGTTGCCTTGATTTCTATGGTGTTGGCACCCTCTGCCAGTTCCAGGCGATAAGCCAAAATGCCTTCCGCCGGCTGTCCCTGACAGCTCAGCTGCTGTCCGTTTCCAGTTACAGAAACAGACGCTGCACCCAGGCTGTTTCCATAGTGATCGGTTGCCTGGATGTAAAAGGTACGGTAAGAAGCATTGACCGTCTCCCCATCGGTAAGGTCTGTGGCAATCTTCGGGTAATTATCTTCTACCGGTTCCTCTGGACTTTCCGTAGGGGCAGGTGTCGCAGTGATCTGCGGCTCTTCCGGTGCCGGGGTAACAGGTGGCAGATCCTCATCCGGAGTCTGCGCCCCGTCCTGGTTCCGGTTATCATCCGCATCTGGTGTTTCCGATGGCTGTTCGGAATTGTCTGGTTCATCCTGGTTATCATATTCAATCGTATTACTTTGATTCTCTTGATTTTGGTTTGTATTGTTATTATTTTCTGGCGGCGTTTCCGTCACAGTTGCCTGTGGGGTGGGCGTTACGCTCTCCTCCGGTTCAGGCGTTGGTGTCACCGTCTGCATTACTGGTTCCTTTGTCGGCTCCGGCGTAACCGTAGGAGTCGGTGTCTCTTCTGGAAGAAGCTGGGCCTGTTCCTGCTGCTCTGCCATTTCCTCGCCGTTTCCATCATTCTTAGAACCTGCATAGGCAAAACCGGTTCCCAGATACCCTTTTAAGGAGCTGTCTGCACTGATTCCCTGCACCGGGTTTGGTACTGCCTCGGGCTCACTTTTTAATACGCCCTGTGCAAAAACGACAGCAGCCAGAAAAAGCACTGCCACAGGAATGAGCGCTGCCAGTATTTTTCTTTTCTTTTTTTCTTTCATAAACAGCCTCCTTTCCTGTCAATAAAGTCTTTCAATGTATTTCATGATCCATCTGTCATACCAGCTTGCAGATGCTTTTAATTCCTTTTTTAAATGCCGGATACAGCTTGCCGTATCATGGCGTTCGGAGGCCGATACCGGATGGGGGCTAAACGCTGCCTTTTGTCCAATCTTTCTTACTCTTTCATAGAGTAATGTGGTCTCATCTGAATACTGTGTGCCATGCTCGTATAACGCTCTGGCATAACCAGCCATGGCCCTCACTGCCAGTTTGGTGTCCTGGGAGGCAAAGCACTTTCTTCTCTTTCGGTTTGTAAACGCTCTTAAGAATATCACCGTCAGGATAAACAGAAACATAAACGTATCAAATACGATCAAAAACAGAAGAAGGAATTTTTCGATTCCAAACAATGCCAGCTTCAGGCTGAAATTGGTACGGATGTTCTCTTCCACTGGCGGCTGTGATTCTGTCTCTGGGATTGAAGCAGCCAGCTTTCCTTTTGCTTCCAGCCCTGTTTTTAAATTGGCTTCTTCCATAATACCGTAATAGGAAGGTGTCATTTCAAGCGGAACCCATCCAAGTCCATCAATGTAGATCTCTGTCCAGGCATGTCCGTTAGTTCCCGGGATTTCGATAGTTTCGCCATCTGTTTTCCCATCTACATCTTGAGGGGTGATCAGATACCCTTCCACGTACCGGGCGGGAATGCCATAATAGCGGAACATAAGCGTCGCCGCTGTTGCAAAATGAACGCTGTGCCCGATCTTAGAGGTGGTTAAAAAATTCTCTGTAAAATCCCCGTCTTCAGAAAAGACATCCGTTTGGGAACTGTAGGTCATGTTCTTTTCCAGATAGGAGCGGATCCTGGTGATTGCCGTGTAGTAATCGGTATGTCCTTCCTCCCGGTTTCCGCCGTCTCCAAGTTCCTTTTGAAACAGGGTTTTTAAGGACGCTGGAAGAGCGGTATCTTCCTGATAAACAAAGGTATTGTAATAACTCTCCTGGCTTCGGTAGGAACTGACGGCATCCGCGCCGCCATCCCCTGCATTATTTCCAGCGGTCAATGTCTGATAGACCTTTGCTCCAAGGGTGGTAAAATCACTTACCAGATTTCCAAGGGAGGAAAAACGATAGGTTCTTTCTCCAAACAGTCCTCTGGCGTACAGGGTGCTGTCCGCCTGGGCGTTTTCGCCTGTGTAGCCGTCTGGCAGACCTGAGAGCTCATACGGGGTATAAAGGTATTTACTGCTTGCCGTTTTATTATTTATCGAAATGATTCCTTTTTCACTGGAGAGGGAATCGTCCTGGATCAGATTTCTTGCATTTAGAAGCTGGGTTTCTCCATAAAAGCCCTCCTGGTGAAGCCAGTAATACAAGTCTTTTTCTTCATAGGCCTCTTCCGTGGAAATCTCCGTCCAGGAAGAGCCGTCATAAACGCTTCCCACAAAGCCACGCAGATACAAAGAAGCCGGATGCTCCATGGTAATTTCAAATGCCGTATCCGATGACGCACTCCAGGCTCCGGTCTGCTTTAACTTTCCATCTGGAAGGGAATTTGCCCCCTGCCCTTTGTAGCGGAGCCTGGAAAGTCCACTTAATGCCTCTTCTTTGGCATTTGCCACAAGCTGGGAGTCCTGGTACTCATTCTTTGGCACCAGGCTTTGAAGGAACACACCCCCGAAAACGGAAACCAGAAGAAGACCAAATGCCCCGGCAATAAAAGCGGACACATCGGCAGCGTTACCTAAGTTTCCCCCTTTATTTTTCGTCATGTAGTTTAATTCTAACAGGGTTCCAGCGTAAAAGCAAAGACAAAGCCTGGTATCTGGAAGCAGGCTGGTTTTTACCAGAACCACCGGAAGGACTGCCGCAAAAAGAAGGAGCAGCACATACCACCGAAGCTTCAGGATTAAGAAGCCAAGCAGCCCACATGCAATGCCAAGGAAAATAAAAGCAGCCAGCTCCCCATTTGCTTTTCCAGAATCCTTCAGCTGGTAGATGGTAAGATAAATCCCTGCTTTTTTCCCAAGAACTTCTGCAAGCTGGTTCCAGAGCGAAAGGAATCCATTTAAGAGCATGCCAGAAAATGCAAACAGGCAGATCCCGGCAGCTGCACTTAACGAGAAAACCGCAGCAACCAAATGTTCCCGAAGCCTGAAAAGAAAGCCACAGAAAAGGGCGGTGACAGCGACGCTCACCAAAAAAGGAATCCCATTCACAGACGGAATCAGGGTATGCAAAAGCGCAAAGGTACCAACGCCATTTACCAGAAAAATCAGGATACTTTCCAGCAGGATACCGGGCAGGTATCTTCTATGTTTTTCTTCTTGTCTTGTGATCCATACTTCCATGTGATGGTTTCTCCTTTATCCGCTGCGATTCCGCAGCCTACAACGGTTACCTCGCCCCGGGTTCGAAGGCTTCTAAGATCTTCCTCTTCTGGGGTGCCTGTAATATAAATATAATTTGCAAATCTTTGTTGTCCCGGAGTGTGAAGATATTCTGTGATGGTGCAGGGCTTTTCCCCCTCCCCTCCGTGGCGGAGGAATAAATAGAGAATAGTTTCATAATCCTCGCGGGTGCGTATTTTTTCAATGTAAAAATGTCCGGTGCTGTGGTCAAACACGCCTGCCTGACAGGAAATGCCCTGTTCCATAAAACTATTTAAAACTGCGGCAAACACTTCACCAAGCGTCTGTGCTACGGCTGGAGCTTTTTCCTTTAAATAGGGCTCTGCCAGGATCAGGACCGTATCATCCACCGGGAAACTTCTCTGGCGGATCATCATTTTATCTAACTTGCCGGTCAACTTCCAGTGGATCTGACGAATGCTGTCCCCCTCCTGGTATTCCCGGATATCAAAGGTCTCCCCCGGATCATCCCCAGGACGGGCTCCGGAATAGCGGAAGCTCTCCATGTCAAAGCCCTCTTTTGTGAGAAACTGAAAATCTTCCTTTTGCTCACAGGGCATCACCACCGTACAAGCGGACAGCCCCGCCTTCCTCTTTTGCCCTGCCAGACCAAAGAAATCATAGGAGCGCCAGGTGTGTAAGGTGGCGTAAATACAACCGCACCACTGGCTTTTTCCCTGGAAGTCAATGGCTTTTTTCCCCTTTCCTTTAAGGGAAAACGAAAACGGAAGCTCCATCTTCTCCCCAGTAAAATGATTTTCCAAATGCAGGCTGCCTTTTCCTAGAAATACCGGAAGGACAGAGCCATTTGCGATCTGAAGCTCCCCCTTCCAGATTCCATCCTGTTCCGCAGCTTTGGGGAGCTTTAGCTTCATAGTGATCTTTTTTCCGCAAAAGAAACCAAGCAGCAAAAACGCCACTACCGCAAGGGCGGACAAAAGCAAAAGGACGGCATATACCCAGACTCCGGTAAAAACCGCAGCCAGGGCAAGCAATATGAACCATATAAGTAGTAAAATCCTGTTTTTCATTCTCCCTCTACCTTCGGTGCCGATGTATCTTTTAAAATTTCTTCCAGAATGTCCTTCGCACTCTGCTCCTGGTATCTGGCTCTTGAATCCAGGATCATACGGTGTGCGGTTACATCTGTGAATACTTTTTTTACATCTTCCGGGATCACATAATCCCGTTCTTCCATGAAGGCTGCCGCCTTTGTCATACGGCATAAAGCCAGGGTTCCACGGGGGCTAAGACCAAGTGTGATCATCGGATGGTTTCTGGTTGCCTCTGCAAGGGTTGCAATATAGTTCAGGATGGAATCTGCCATATATACTTTTTGTACCTGATCCTGAAGCATAACAACTTCTTCTTTGGTAATAACAGCTTTCGCGTTCTCCAACGGATTTTTTGTCTGCCGGTCCCGAAGCAGCTCTACCAGGTTTTCGTGATCCGGGTAGCCCATGGAAAGGCTTATCATAAATCGGTCTAACTGGGATTCCGGCAGCATCTGGGTTCCGGAAGAGCCGGTAGGGTTCTCTGTAGCAATGACTACAAAGGGCTGCGGAACCGGATGTGTCTCGTTATCTACCGTTACCTTTCCCTCTTCCATGACTTCCAGAAGGGCTGCCTGGGTTTTGCTGGAGGTACGGTTGATCTCGTCCGCCAGAAGCATGTTGCACATCACCGCGCCTGGGCGGTAGATGAATCTGCCCGTCTGTTTTTCGTACATGGTAAATCCGGTTACATCGGAAGGAACTACATCCGGCGTAAACTGGATCCGGTTAAAATCCATTCCCATAAGACGGCAAAGTGCCAAAGCTGTGGTTGTCTTTCCAACACCAGGAACGTCTTCCAAAAGCACATGTCCTCTTGCCAGCACTGCCATGATAATCTTATCCGTAACTTCTTTTTTTCCTTTTATAATGGTTCCAAGCTCCTTCTGAAGCTGTGTGATCTTATCTGCCATTTCTTTCCTCCTGCCCTTTTTACTGGCTGATCCAGGTTCTTTTTCTTATGTGTCAATTGGTATCGCTCATATCATAAAAACTGGTTTTGCAATTTAAAAACCGGCTGTATGCCGCCATTGCACAAAACGCCTGGTCGGTAGCCATGGGATCGCTGTCCCCGTCTAATAGATGGGAAAAGCTTCCATCTTTTTTATAATACTCCATCAGGTTGTCGTAAAGCCCTTTTTCCTTTTTCCGGAAACGTGCATCCTTGTTACAGTCGATTCCATACGTGCTAAGCGCAAGGATTACCTGGGAAACGGACTCGGAGCTTTTATCCCCATACGCCTCATAACCGCCATCCTCTGCCTGCGCATCCGCTAAAAATTCCACGCCACGGTCAATGATGGCACTGATTTCTTCCTCTGTGGCATAGGGCTCTAAGCACTGTAAGGTCATGGCAGTCAGATCCACATCTGCGGTATCGGAACTGTCATCTAAGGAAAATCCACCGGATGGCTTTTCCTGTCCCACAATGTAGGTCAGATACTTTTGTTCCAGTTCCCCGTCTACGTCCGAGCGGTCCGCATTTAAGGCAAGAAGGGCATACACGGCTCCATTTAACCCCTGCGCGGTTACAGCCTCAAAATCTTCCAGGGACTTTATAAGGTCATACCCTCCAATATCGGAAGGATTGATCCCGATGGCCTTACAAGCCAGGACAGCCCTTGCATACTCGGTATAGCGGTTTTCACTTAATACCCCTTCCTGCTCCTTGACGCGCTTTTCTAAGTTTGCCCTGTATTTTTCGTAATAGCCGTCCTCTGCCGCTTTCCCGGAGCGTGCCAGTGCGATCACCGTCCACTCTCCGCCGAGGGAATCGGAAGCTGGGGAGGGAATACTTGTCTGTTCATAGGAAGCAGTTTTCTTTAATGCTTCCTCTAAGGACGGTGTCCCACCACCGCAGCCAGATAACAGGCTGATGGCTGCTGCCGCCGCCAGAATTCCGGCAAGATAGCATCCAGTCCTTTTCTTTTTGGGATTTAACATTTTTCGTTTCTCCTTCTTTTAAAAATCAAATTCCACTTACATCTATTTTCTATTACCGGTTCTCTGATTCCTGTATCAGCCCATATTTCACCTTGATCCGCTCCAGCTTTTCCAGAAGCGGGCGGCTAAGCAGCCATAGGAAGATCACGGTGGAAGCTGCATGTACCAGATCCACGGGGGCGCCTGAAATGTAGTAGGCGATCAGGCTGCTTTTTGTAATATATCCGTAGGACATCAGGATGCTGGCAGGATTCATAATGCCTCCATAAATTAAAAAGACACTTAAAAATCCGTAGATACAAAGATCGAACTTCCTGGCTTTTAAAATCCCCTTCTGGTACAGGATCCCTGCCAGAAATCCGATCATGCCAAAGGCAAACATCTGCCAGGGTGTCCAGGGGCCCTGCCCCATAAACATGTTGGAGATCAGCATGGTAAGGCTGCCAACTAAAAATCCAGCCTCGCCGCCAAAGGAAATCCCGGTTAAGATCACGATGGCAGCCACAGGCTTGAAGCTTGGCACCATGAAAAAGGCGGCGCGTCCTGCTACGCCAATGGCAGCTAATACGGAGATTACCATGATCTCCCTTGCCTTTGGCTTCCTGCCCTCAAACATCATAAAAAAGGGAAGCATGGCTGCCATTACCACGATCAGGCTGCAGAGCAGGTATTTTCGCCCTCCCCATATCTTCACCGAGAAGAATAGAAGGATTGGTACCACGATCAGCATGACCGCAAATGCAAACCAGGTGCGGCGGCTTACCTTTCCCTGGCGCTCCATCTGGCGGATAATCATTCCGTCGGACGGAAGGGTATATTCTTCCAGTTCTTCAGAAGGAACTTCTTTTCGATGGAAAGGATTTTGTTTTCCCGAATTCTTTAAACGGGCGGCATCCGAAGCTGGTTTTTCTTCCCCAAAGAATTCATCCAGAAATTCATCTAACTGGGATTCGTCAAGCATGACACCACATCCTTTCCGGTAACTGCCTCTGGAAACAGACCTCTTGCCATACGGTTTGCCGCAGTGGTATAAAAATTATTTCCAGCGAAAAAGTCTCTTGTCTTTTTGCTTGTCACCACATTTCCCTCAAAAAACAGGCCTGTCGTATCCGCATACTCGGCTACAAATTCCACGTCATGGGAAATCATGAAAATCGTCATTCCATGGGATTGCAGCTTCTTTAAAATACTTCCAAGCTCTTCTTTGTATTCCGCATCCATTCCCTTGGTCGGTTCATCCATGAGAAGGATCTTCGGGCGAAGAAGAAGCACTTTTGCAAGGGCAAGCCGCTGCTGCTCCCCGCCGCTTAAATCATAGGGATGGCGGTTAAGCAACCCTTCCAAATGGGTAAGGCTTACAATCCCCTCGATGGCTTTTTCCTTTTTCATGGAAATGGGGTACTCGCTGGACGGCTTTTCTTTTTTTCCGCCGATCACGCTATAGAGGTCTTCTAGTACCGTCTTTTTTAAAAAGATGCTCTGGGGATTCTGTGGCATAACACCAAGATACCCACCGTATAACTCCCGGTCGGAAAAGGAACGAAGATCCTTTCCATCCAGGTAGATTCTGCCGCTGTACGGCTGGTGTACTCGTCCAAGTAAAGATAAGGTGGTACTCTTTCCGGTTCCGTTTCCCCCTACCAGGGCATAGAATTCTCCCTTTTTTACTTCCAGTGACAGATCCTGAATGACATCGGGGCTGTCCTTTTCATACCGAAACCAGACATCCTTCATCTGGATGGCTGGGGGCGTATTTTCTTTCTGGCGCTTGAAATGCCCAAAAAGCCCTGCCGTTTCGTTTTTGTTTTTCTCCCCCTGTCTTTCCAACCTTTGGTTGGCCTGCTGGATCTGTTCTTTTTTTATTCCTTTTTCTTCTATATATTCCCGGATCCACTGTCTGCCCTCACTTACGGTAAGGGGACAGGTAAGGGTGCTCTCTGTCCCTGCATAAATCTGCATGGGAACCGGCATGGATAAAAACATGCCGTGGTGCTGTTCCTTTAATTTGGTTCCAATCTCCCGGGGTGTCCCTTCCATAAACAGGGTACCCTCATCCATGACAAACACCTGGTCGGCATACGGAATGATATCCTGCAGGCGGTGTTCGGTGAGCAGTACAGTAGTCCCAATATCACGATTAATCTTCTTCACGGTCTCCAGAAAATCGGAGGCTGCAATGGGATCCAACTGGGAGGTTGGCTCGTCCAGGATCAGTAAAGACGGGTGCATGGCCATCACGGAAGCCAGGTTTAGAAGCTGTTTTTGCCCGCCTGACAATTCCGATACATTTTTATAAAACCACTTCTGGATACCAAAATAACTTGCCATCTCTGCCACCCGAAGCCGGATGGTGGCATTGTCATACCCAAGGCTTTCCAGTCCAAACGCCAGCTCATGCCATACCTTATCGGTCACGATCTGGTTGTCCGGATTTTGCATCACAAACCCGATCTCCTGGCTCTGTGTGCGGTGGTCGGTATCCCTAAGCGGAATATTCCGATAGAGGATCTCTCCCTCTTTTTCTCCAGCTGGTGCAAGCACGCTTTTTAACTGGCGAAGCAGGGTGCTTTTTCCACAACCGCTCCTTCCCATGATAACATTTAAGGTTCCTTCTTTTATGTTCAGGTTTACATGCTCCAGAACTTTTCTGGAACTTTCCGGATAGGAAAACCCGAAATCCTTTATTTCTACAAGATTCATCTGTCTGTTCCTTCCTGTTCCAGAGTCTGGTAAATTTTTTGATACGTCATTTCAAGGTCCGCCGTTTCTTTTCTCCTGCTATAGGAAAAGCGGATGGTTTCTGTCACATCCAGCAGCACTGGAAGAAAACAAAAGGCTGCAAAACAAAGATAAGTAAGCAGGGCAAGTAACGGGGAAACCGAAATGGGTGCCGCGTATCCCTGGATGGTAAAGCCAGCTAACAGGATTCTGGGATCATAACTTGCATAGGCAGCCCCTTTGATACAGCCCCCTGTAAATATAGCAGACAGTCCGATCATCATTCCCAGGACATACTTATCTTTTCTTGTAAAATGGTAAATGGAAAACGCAGTCCTTCCCTTCAGACCATATCCCCTGCTTCGCATGGAATCAGAGGTCTCAATGGCGTTTTCCAGCGCCCAGGTAACCAGGATGGAGAGCATGTTAAGCCCATGGCGGATACGCGCAAAAAGGCTTCCTTCTGATACATCCCGTCCCATGGCTTTCTGCCCGCTTCGGATTACTTTTAACTGTGCAGTAAACCTTGGCACAAACCGAAGCGCCATAGATAAGATCAGGGAAAGCGCCGGAATGATCCGCCCAAACAGATAGATAAATTTATCCGTTGTCATCACTTTATTGTAACAGGAAAACCACTGGATGACTACGAACATCACAGCGCCAAGCACCACACCGTACACAAGTGCTTCCAGGGTGATCCAGTTGCCGCTGCTTTTTACATAATACAGCATGGTAACCCCGTAATGATTAAACATGGGATTTAATAGTGCCACAATGAGAAGACCTGGCAGAGTAAGAAGAAAGCTTTGTTTCAGAGTCTTTTCCCATCCGTTTAATAAAAACGAATAGGAAAATGCTCCAATATAAGAGATCCCGATGAACACCGGGTGTTGATTGAACATGGTAAAAAAAAGTACCACTGTAAAATAGAAAAAATTCAAAAAAGGATGACAGGCAGAAAAGGTATCCATTACCGTAAGGTTTGCACACGTTCTGTTGTTTTTTTCTTTATTCATTGACAACGCTTTCGGCACCGATATACTCCCTCTTCAGTTCATACTCATCACAATAGGCATCCATCTTGCTGCCTTTATAACAGCGAATGGTACAGCTCTTATTAACGATCCACGGACCGACATACTCCGGATCGTGACGGATTTCCACACTTTCCAGCCGGTTGCAGCCATGGAATACCCAGCGTTCGATCACATCCACACTCTCCGGGATCACAACATGTTTTAAGTTGTTGCATTTGAAAAAGGCACTATCGCCAAGTTCTACTAAACCTTCCGGAAGGTTTAATTCCTCAAGGCCTGTAAACCGAAACGCCTCTGCCTCGATTACCTTCAAGGTATCTGGGAAAATTACCTTTTTTAACTCCTTGCACCGAAAGAACGCTTTACTTCCAATCACTTCAACGTGGTCTGGCAGCACCAGTCTTTTTAGCTTGGAACAGGAATCAAATGCTCCCTCCTGAATTTCCCGGCACTCTGAGTCTTTTGCAAACACGGCTCTTAATAGATTGGTACAATCACGGTAAGCTTTTGGTCCTAAGGTTTTTAAAGACGCTGGAAAATGGACTGCACGCAGGCTGTGATTTTCTGAAAACGCCCGCCGTTTAATTTCCTTCATTGTCTTAGGAAGAACAACTTCCTTTCGGATCTGGCACTGGAAAAAGGCTTCCCGTCCAATGATCTTACAATTTGGCGGGAGAATGACTTCCCGCATCCGTCCATCTGCCCGAAAACAGCCATCGTCAATGTAGATATATTTTTCCGGGATCTCCTTCCTTGTAACATCCCCCTTTAACATTTTTGCCTGCTGTGCTGTAAATGTCCGGCTGTCATACCGCAACATACTCCAGCGCATTTCTTCATCTTTATAAACACGCATTCTTTTCTTTCCTCCGCTTTTTAGGGTAACAAAAACAGAGCCCCATTACTTCGATGAGCCTCCGTCCTTTACGACAAGTGGAATATGCTGACTTAAAATGCGCTGTTATGTACCGCTGATTTCATACAGTGATTATGGTTCCGGAATCGCACCGAATTTTCCTAAATCAGCCTTATCTGGCTGAACCATGTCTGGTTATTTGATTTTTCGTTCTCTGATATTTCTACCTATATCAAATATTGTTATTATAGCATTTGAAATGGTATCTGTCAAATTTTGGCAATCTATGAATATTTTTGCATGATTAGTGGTTTAGAACCTTGTGGGCTTACCTTGCTATTTTTCGTCTCCCTGGTAGGGATTTCCCACATCGTTTCCAAGGTCGCAGGTGTACACCCACAAGATCACATCCCCGTCTTTTGGCTTATACGCAGATGCCCCATAATTTGGAAATGTCCCATTGACACTATACATCCAGCCAGAATTTTTTCCGCAGTCCAGCTCATAGAGCTGGTTGATTCCTTCCACATAGTAGCTGTTATATAATGGGGTGTATTTCGAAGAAATCTGAATCCCCTTTTCCCCACAGATGGCTTTTAAAATATCAAAGACACTCTCCCCTGTGGTAAATGAGACCGTTGTCTTTTTTAGGATCTGTCCATCCTCCGGGACAAACTCTTTTTTGGTTTCCTTTAACTCCTCCATGTGATCCAGGACCGTCTCACAGGAGATCTCGATCGTACAGGTCGCAGGCTCCCCGGAAGAATGCTCTCCCCCACACCCTGTAAACACGCTGCCACATAGAAGCAGTAACAGGCTTAAGAATAGGACCGACCACTTTTTTCGTTTTTGGTTCATACGCTTTCCTTTCTTTTTGGTATTCTTTTTCTACAGGTATTGTAGCATTGTTTGAGGGGACTGTCATCTGAAATCAAAGAAACGATCAGCCACCAACAGAAGTTAAACTTAGACTCTATATCCTATTTTCCAAAACTTACGTTCTTGCACAGCCATTATGTAGATTTAATCATTGGGCTCCTGCTCCATTAATTTGTCAACTTCTGCTTCTATTGCATCCAGATCAATTCCTGCTTTTTTCAAAGTATCGTGTTTTGCCTCATTCGCCTGCTTAACAAACGCACTGTATTTTTCATACCAGTTCAACGGAACGGGCTTATACTTATGGCTTTTACCCATCCCATTCAAAAGCCTATATAATAGCTGTACCATTCCTTCATACTGTAAAGACTCCGAATAATGCTTTACCGTTATATCTTTTACGGATCCATCCAGTACCTGTACTTTTTCAACAGTCGTAGTAAACAGAGGATCTTTGTTCCATATGGATAGATAAAATTCATCCGATTGAATGATTTTCTTAAATTCACAATCTTTGTCAGAAAGATGGTACCATTGAATAACATCATCAAACTCACCTTTTAAATATCGTTCAAACAAGCCACAATATTCTACATTATTTATAGAGCTAAAATAATAATTTAATCTACTTGCCAGAGTTTTTAAATCGGCTGTACTGACATCATTTAAAAACGCTATAATTTTTTTGTAATCCTGTTCCTCCGAATCGATTTCTTTTATAAGTCGATTAAGAACCATCAATATTTCACAAGCAAGTTTTGTATCTATTTCAATCATATCTCCATGTGCGATGTGGTTTCTCAATTCCGGTAACTCATATGCAAGATAAATGTATTTTCCAAAATTATCCTTATCTCTTATTTTATCAGCTATACTCTTTAGTCCATCGTTTTCCGATTTGTCTCCCCAAACAAATTGAAATAGTGTTTTTAATAATCCTTCGATTTGTAGCATTGCCAAGAACACAAATGCTTTATATTTTCCTTTTTGGAACAATTCAATTGAAGTTGATATAATTTCCACCCTATTATTCAGATATACATTTTCCCTAGTTATTTTCAGCATATTTTCTGGAATATGATACTTAACAATGTTATTTTTTATTGCTTCTATGAACTTGTCTTCGTCTTCATTTTTCAATGCTAGCATTTTTTCGCATTCCATTACTGGAAACTCATATAGGAGAATATAATTTTTTTCCCTATCAATTGCATTTTCTGCATTCCACGGCCAAGCGATTGGAAAATCAAACTTAAGAAAGCCAAGCCATTCTGGAATACTACAATTTTTCCATGCCGTTTCTATCAAAAATCGGGTACCTTTTTCTTTCAGTTCTCTTAGTTCTTTTTCATTTTGCGTTTTGAAATCCTTAATTTTACATTTTTCTTTTTTCAGTTCCCTATTTTCGCCTATATCACGCAACATTTCTTGTAATTTTTCTTGATTATCCAGCAGCGTTTTCTCATTCTTTCCCTTAGCCGCTTTCAGCTTCAGATATTCTTTTTCCACATCACTGTTATGTTCAAAATGTAAAACAAAGTAATATGTATAATCACTCCTTTTTAATGTGCTATCATGTTTGCTTTTTTCTTCGTATTGTCTTAAATAGTATTCTGTTTCTTCTTTTCCCCACGTTCTTGTAAATCGCCAAAAAGCAGTTGTTAGAGAACGCTTACTAAGCAGTTCTTCCGGACATTTACTCTCACTGGCCTCATTTATAATTTTAGTTTTAAAATCCCAAACCATCTTTTCTGGTTCCATGTAAATTTCCTCTCTTTCTCTACCCCAAATATATGAGCGGCTTCTTTTCCCTCCGCACAAATTAAATTCATAACCTAGCAATATAAAAAAGTGATAATGTGTTTGCATTTCTATTATATTCATGCAATAACAAAACTTTACATTTTCCCATATTTTAAGACATTTTTTTCTTTGCGGCAATTCCAATGTGAGGATGAACTCTGTGTTTTCCTATAAAAAGATCCACCAACACCAGATAATCTCTGTCCGGCATTGGTGGATGTTCCGATTGCTATTTCACTGTTACTTTGATTTTCTTTGTAACCTTTCCAGATTTCACTGTGATCGTTGCGGTACCTTTTTTCTTGGCTTTTATCACACCCTTTTTCGTAACGGTTGCCACTTTCTTATTTGAAGTGGTGTAGGTCACCTTCTCCTGGGAGGTGATTGGCGCAACCACAGGCTTTAAGGTAAGGCTTTTGCCCTTTTTCAGGGTGAGCTTCGTCTTTAATCCGGTAATCTTAGTCGTTTTTACTTTCGCGCTTTGTACTTTCACCTTCAGGGTTGCTTTTTTGCCACTCTTTAAGGTGATGGTGATCTTTGCGTTTCCAGTTTTCTTGCCAGCCTTGATCTTGCCGTTTTTATCCACGGTCACGATCTTTTTGTTGCTGGAAGTCCAGAACTTCACGGAATCCCCATTTGCCAGACCGGTAACCTTCACTTTTGTAGTAGTCTGTTTCTTCTGAAGCTTGATAGAGGTTACATTTAACTTCATGGTTGCGGTCAGCTTGCTTCCGTTATCCCGTGTCTGTTTCGCACCGCAGATGGAGCAGATTCCCACCTGTTTTTCTGGTGAAAAAACAGTTGCTTTGGAAATGACCGTCCAGATAAAGTTATGGTCATGAGTAAGCATCGGGATCACTTCGGTTTTGGTTGCCCCGCATACGGTACAGGTATATACCTTTTCCCCCGCAGCGGTGTAGGTGGCCTGTTTAGTGATAGTTCCAATATCATAGGAATGCTGGCTGGTTTTTGGAATAACTTCTGTCTTTGTATAGCCACACACCAGACAGGTATATTCCATCTGGCCTTCTGACTTACAGGTGGCTGCGGTTACTACCTTTCCATCTCCGTAGGTATGATTCTGATAACCGCCCTTTTTCGTATTATCGGTAATATCACAGGTTCCATAATCAGATTTGCATTCATGCCAATGGCCTTCTGCGTCGGAAGTCCAGCCTTCCACCCACTTATGGTCGTGCTCCTGTTTGTAATCATCGGTATAATGGAAGACAATTTCATCTCCATCTGTTAAAAACTGCTCACTGACACCAAGATCGGAATGGATTCCGTTTAAGGTGTACATCCAGCCGGAATTCTTTCCATTGGTGAACTCTCCAAGCTTTTCCCCATCTTTGGTGATAAAATCAATATAGTTGCCTTTGGGATTGCTGTATTCAAGCTGATTGTCTGCAAGCACTTTTTCCAGTACATCCAGTACCGTTGCGTTGCTGTCAGTATCTACACTGGTCTCCTGGATCCAGGTCTCCAGGTTTCCTGCCTTTAAGGTATGCACCTCACCGTCCGAATCACTGCCATGGGCCTTATCTCCAAGGAGCTTAAAGGAAACGGTGATCTTCTCTGCTTTTACCAAAACCTTCACCGTAATAGTTGTTTCAACAGCCCCATACTTTAACTGAAGCATCTGGCTACCCCTGGTCTGGGGATCATAACCGATCACTGTAATCTCTTCAAAAGATGGATTGGTCTTGCTTCCATCACTCCAGGTAACGGTAAAGATACCGCCGGAAAGATCCAATTCTTCTCCGATGTAATACTCTGTTTTGTAATCTCCGGTAAGGGTAAGTCCTGTCGGGTAAGCGCCAGCTCCATAAACCGGATAACGCTCTCCCTGCTCCCAGTTATGGTAATTGCCGCTGTTTAATCCATCCTTTACGGTGCCATCGGCGAATTCCCCGGCGGTTTTTGCAAAGCAGTAATCGCTCTGGTTAAACTCGTAGTCGATTCCATATTTGGAATCATTTTCTACGGTCAGGATGTTTTCTACTTCACCGATTCCCTGAGATGCCCCACAGGAATCCAAATAATAGTTGTTTGAAATCCCCTGGAATTTATCGAAGCTCTTTAAATATCCGACAATAGCCCCTACATTTGATTTTCCAGAAACAGTCCCGTAGAAGAAGTTGTTAGAAACGGATCCGCTTCCATTTCCCCAGCACTGCATGCAGCTTGGCTCCCCACCAAAGATTCCGCCAACGTTTGATACACCACTGATGGTTCCTGCTACATAACAGTTTTTCACGGAAGCAACCGGAGTATTCGGAGCAGAATCTGCCTCATAGCCGCTTCCAAGGATTCCTCCTACCCATTTGCCAGTAGCGTTTACCCTTCCAGTAAAGCTGCTGTTTTCAATGGTACAGGAACCCATAGATTGGCCTTTAGCACCTGCTAACCCTCCGGCTTTGTTTAATCCTCTTACAGTTGCTGAACTGCTACAGTTACGAATAATTCCATTAATTGTACCAGCAAAAGTTCCAATACTGGATTCCTGACCTGTATATCCGATCAGGACACCACTCTCTGCTTTGCAGTTTTCAATTACAATTGAGTTGGCTCCGGAAGCATATCCTCCAATCAGTCCTGCCTTTTTGGTACTCATGCCAGATTTTAACGTAACATTCCGAATCGTAACTGCATCCGGACATCCTGTATTATAGACACCATCAGGACCATAGTCAACCGTATAACGGTCAACCAGACCATATCCATTAATCTGTTCTCCCAAAAGATTGAGATTTTCAATCACTGCATCACGGACATAATTGAACAGCGGCTTTCCATTAGTCGCGACTGTGACCGTGTGACCTTCGCCATTTAAGATGCCAGAAAATGGCCAAATATATTTTCCATTCCCTGTGCTGGTATTTCCAGGTTGGATTGTACCAATTGGTTTCCAGTCTGACGGAAGATTGATATCTTCTTTTAAAGAAAAATAGCTTCCATAAAAATCAAATCCATCTACATTGACTTTCTTTTGCAAAGCTTCCAGATCAGACAGATTTTGAATTAGATAAGGAGACTCCTCAGTGCCATTTCCTTCCCACGGAAGTGGTTCATCCACTGCAGTCATAGCTGCAACATCAGAGCAGATTTCCTCACTATAAAACGAGTCAAACCAATTTTCCAGTCTTTTTGTTTTTACTTTACAGTAATAGTACATCGTGCCATCGTCTGGAATTGGTGGTATATAAGAATCTTTTGTAGCACCTGGAATCAAAGTTCCATTTTCGGAATTATTTTCAGTGTTTTTATACCATTGATATAAAGTGTCTTCTGTAAACCATTGCGATTTTTCCGTCTCTATTTTGAGCTGATAAGTTATCGGCTTACCTTTTACATATATAATACTTTCAGGTTGCTTTGTTATTACAGGGGAAGAAACAGTTTCCGGAAGTACTTCATACTGACCAAACGAACTCCATTCACTATATTTTTTTCCATTCAGTTCATAAGTAACTTCACAGCAATAACATTTTTCTGAACTAGCTTCATTTGTATCTACAGTATAAGTAGGTTCTGTAGCCCCTTCTATGATTTTACAAGCTGTTTTTGGATAATTCCATGCTCTAAAATACCGCTCTGTACTCTGTAAATAATACCATTGATAAGTAAATTTTCCCTCTCCATTGCCTGGCACTGACGCTTGCACACTTATCGTTAAAGGTGTATCTCCCAAATGTAATGTTTTTATATTAGTAAATGGTTCTTTAAATGTAACATCTGGAGTATAGTCAATTCCACTCTTTTTTATAATCAAAGAGTATTTGGCTGTTTCCTGACAATATACGTCGCTACCCTCAATAATTTCTATTGTCGCTATATACTCTTCTTTATTATCCCAATTTGGTACAATACAGTATTTGCCTAAATAATCCGGTTTAATTTCCTCTTTCTCCAACATTACTTTAAGAGAAGAGTTATATCCGTATGCTTCTAGTTCAAGATTAATATGTTCAATATTCTCTGGCATATTGACAATAAGTTCTTGGTTATCCAATGAATCTTCTAGATTGGACGGGATTTCGTGATTTTTTGGGTCAATAACTTTTATTTCTTTTAAATGATTACGATAACGAATTTCAAGATCGCAAGAATCAATAACATTGCCATTCTTACTTACTTCTATCCGTATTGATCGAATAGCCAAATTATATCCTTTTCCTTGATCCAATATAGCATCTTTAGAAATTGCCTGGCTTAAATATACATATTTATTTTGGATTAAGCTTACTCTATGTTCCGCTTGATCTCGCGGACTTGTATAAACAGCATAAACATGACAGTCATCACTCACTACATCTTTCATGCCTACATTAACATACATATCGGTTTTGTTAGTATGCGTATTTACATATGTCATTTCCGCTGGAACAATAAATGCCTGGCTTCCATCTAATACACTAAGAGCAATATCTTTTTCTTTTTCTTCCGTCTCAAAATGAAGTGTTACTGTATCTATGCAAGATTGTTTAACACTTTCATTTGGAATAACTGTTATATAGGAATAAGCTGCTGATATTAAAGTAGCTCTATCACCATCAGCAGTTTCTTCCATTTTCTCTGTCGTAATAAAATATGGTTTCTCCCGTGATTCCAATCCTGATATAGTTACTTTACCCTGTTCATCTGTAATTAAACCTTCTGCCTTTTCTCCGTCAATATAAATAGATGCGCTTTGGCAATTACTATAAATATGTGCATCACTTGTTTCTTTCAGCTGTAACGTTATATCCTGCCCTGCAAAAACCGTTTGTGTTTTCCTTGTAAAATATGCATAAGAATCCACACTTTTTCGTTTTTGAATAAAGAAACAAAGATCATCACCGTCATGAATCAATCTATTTAAAGAAGTTTGATAATTTGCGCTATCATTGTTTAATACCGATTTTATAAACGGAACAGCATCGCGATTAATTCCCCATAATTTGTAAATAAGCCCATAATATAAACCACTATCATCTGCATGATAATCATATCCCGCTTCAGAACCACCTGGATAATATAAGTCGTGCGCTAGTTTTAGGGCATCATCCATAGTGTAAGACGCCTTGCCACTAAGCAATACGGTACGGCCAGCCATAGGCTTACCGTCTTTGTCATTTAAAAATTTACCGTCTTTGCTTACACTCACAGTAACCTGAATTTCCTGTGTCTCTGTATCTTCAGACAGACTGGTTTCATCACTAAAGGAAGCAATATCTGCCTCTGACAACTCTTCTGAATCAGTAAAACTATCACCTTCTGATTCTTCTATATTTTCATCACTATAAAAATCAGTGTTTTCTTCCTCTTCATTATAATCAGCGTCTTCATTCTCTACAGAATCTACAGATATAGAAATATCATTCTCACTGATCCAACCTTCTGCGAATACGTCGGTTGGAATTTGCAGTACCAATAAAAAAACAAGCAGCCAGCTGGCTATTTTTTTCCATAGTCCTATTTTTTTCATTTTTTTCAGCCACTCCTTCTAAAAAAGGCTCCCCTTCCTCACGGAAGAAGAGCCTTGATCCTAATACTTATTTTACCCGAACAGTAACTTTTACTGATTTGGAACCAGATTTAATTGTGATCTTTGCTGTTCCTTTTTTCTTTCCAGTTACAACGCCCTTAGTGGAAACCGTTGCCACTTTCTTATTGGAACTTGTGTAAGTAACCTTCTGTTTGGAGGTAAATGGAGTTACCACTGGTTTCAGGGTAACTTTTT
The DNA here is from genome assembly GCF_015668065.1 of Ruminococcus sp. 1001713B170207_170306_F1. Lineage (NCBI taxonomy): Bacteria > Bacillati > Bacillota > Clostridia > Eubacteriales > Oscillospiraceae > Ruminococcus > Ruminococcus sp. 1001713B170207_170306_F1. The sequence goes on from NZ_JADPEX010000009.1 coordinate 48,939, forward strand.
TGCCCTTCTTAACTGTTACTTTTGTATTTGCTACAGTAACCTTTGTAGTCTTTACAGCAGCTTTCTGCACTTTCACAGTTACAGTCTTTTTCAGGCCGCTTGCAAGAGTGATCTGAAGTTTTGCAGTACCAGCCTTCTTTGCTGTAAGCTTGCAGGTACCGTTTGCACTTCCCTTTACAGTAAAGATCTTAGTATTGGTGGATTTCCATGTCTTTACGGAATCCCCCTTTGCAAGACCAGTAACTTTAAGACCCGATGTGGACTGCTTTATTTTCAGTTTTAATGTAGAAGCATTTACAGTGGCTGTCGCTTTTAAAGCAGTTCCTACTGTCTTTGTCTCCTTTTCTCCACAAGTCTCGCAGATTCTCTCCTGCTGCTCTGGTACGAAAACAGTTGCGTCAGCAGCTACTTTCCAGTCACCAAACTTATGTCCAGTTGCTTTGATTGCTTCTGTTTCAGTTGCATCACATCTGCTGCAGGTTTTGGTAATCACGCCATCAGCTGTACAAGTAGCTTCCTTGGTAACTTTAGATGTAAAATCATGTCCAAGTGTTGGAATTTTCTGCTCATCTGTTTTCGCATCACATCTGGAGCAATGCTTGCTCTGCTTACCGTCAGTTGTGCAAGTAGCTTTCACATCTACGGTATAGTCTTTCGCAAAATCATGACCAAGTGCCTGAATTTCCTCTGTTACAACGTCGTTGCATCTGCTACAAGTCTTAGTAAGAATTCCTTTCTCTGTGCAGGTTGCTTCTTTTGTTACTTTGGAAACATAATCATGTCCGAGAGCTTTAATTTCCTGGGTATCATTTTTCGCATCGCAGCCTTCTCTTGTACAATGTTTACTCTTGGAGCCAGGCTCTGTGCAGGTTGCTTCCTGATCCACCACATAATCCTCTGACCAGTTGTGTCCATTCACAGTGTCTACAGGAAGTACGTTTTCATCGTCTGCATATGAATAATGATCACCGCATACTTCGCAAACACCAACCTCTTTCAATCCTGTTTCGGTACAAGTAGCAACTTTAGGTTCTACACTATCTGCCTTGCAATGAATTTGAACATTCTCAGAAACTGATGCGCTGATTGCTAGATTTTTCCACTGTTCTCTGCTTCCAACATAACAAATTGCTGTCAAATCATTACAATTAGAGAATGCATCTTCAGCAACATTTATTTCTGCATTGCCGAATGAAATCTTTTTCACCGATGATCCTAAGAATGCATAAGAACTAATATCTTTTACATTTGGCAGACTAATTGTTTCTAATTTTGTTCCTTGAAATGCTGTTTTACCGATAGATTCAACTCCATCAAAATTAAAAGAGGATAGTGCAGTTCTTTGAAATGCATTTGCTGGAATATTCACTAATTTACTCGCATAATGAATATCAGCTAAAGAATTACAATCTGAAAATATTCCATCTGATAATTCAGAATCACCAATGGAAACTGATGATAAATTCTTGCAATTATAAAAAGCATTGCTTCCAAGAATAACACCATCTAAAGGAATTGTAACGTCAGTAAATCCAGTGCCAGCAAACGCAACATCACCAATTGATTTTATATTATTAAAATCAAACTTCACTAATTTAGTGTCATTCTGAAATGCTCCGAAACCGATTTCAGAAAGTGTTGACGGCACATCAACCTCTGTTAAGTTTTCAAATAACTTATTTCCGCCTTTGCAAAAATTATTCTTGCCAATAGCTGTTATTCCTTCACCGATAACGATTTTCGTTACGTTCTGTGCACTTGTCTGTAGCTTGCCACGACACCACATTGCTCCAGCAACAGATCCCCAATCTGGTAATTTTCCTTCTGTTGCACCCTCCGTTAGCCTAAAATATAATGTTGTCCCATCATATTTAAACTCGATTGGTACCCCATTTTTTACTATTGTATATCCTGTATCAGCTTCATCAGCAAATATTTCAGCCTGTTCAGTCTCTCCACATTCTTCAGAATCAACGAAATTATAGTCATCATTTTCATCATCTATAATATCATAATTTTCATCCCAAAAAGAGTCCTCATCTTCTGATACAAATGTCTCATCTTCTTCAAAACTACTAAATGTAGCTTCTGCTGCACTTACTGGACTATATGCAGATAAGGCTAAGCAAGTAGAAAGAATGAAAAAAAATTGTTTACGTTTCATCTCTCACTGTCACCTACTTACCATTTTAATTCAGAATGATCATAGCTTAAGATGATTGAAAAATCACTTGCCGGGCACACAGCATCACTCATTGTATATTCCGGATACGCTGTACTGTTAATACTTTCCATACCACCTTCCAGCCACATCCAAGAATGTCCGCTCCATACGCCATGAATGATATTGCCTTCATCATCGTATTCCAAATCTGAATAGTTATTGTCATTTGTTTTTGTAGCAAACGATGTCTTAGCACGATTATTAATTCCCATAGAAATCAAATACCAGTCAATTGAGCCATCTTTATTGGTTACTTTATTCCAATCAGAACTAATGCTTGCTGTTAACGCATTATTAGAATCGCTTGCTACTTTTCCTTTTGCAATAGCTTCATAGATAGACTCACCAGGATTCGTATCAAGTACAATTGTTGGGGTAGTTGAAGTTTCCTGATAAATATTTGTTACTTTCTGATCGTAATCTCTAACATAGATATTCATCTTTGCTGCGGAAGCGATTACGCTTGAGCTCATTGACATTGCTGCTGCTGCTAAGATAATAGCGGATACTCGTTTAAAATTCTTTTTCATGGTGTTGTCTCCTTTCAATTTAAAACCATTTTTCTTTTTGTAATTTTTAGTTATCATTTTGTTGCTAATCCGACCTGTGACCCTCCTTCCTGTTTCTTTATTCTCCAAATCAAGGTCTGCCTATAACTCAGATCTTGACCGTGAAAAATCACATTTAGATAACAAAAGCGAAGTCCCCTTATAAATAGATATAGGAGTCTTCGCTACGTGTAGTATGGTCTGACTTAAGCACTCATGATACAAAATGCTATACACAGGTAAACACAAAGGTCTAGTTCCAGAATTCCACTGGATTGTCTTAAACAGGCTCTTTAGGAGCCGACCACATAATTATTCTCTTGTTGTTAAAATCATAACATTTATCTATAATTTTGTCAATCATTCTAAAAGATTTTTTAAAAATTTATTATATTTATAACATCTCTAATTTACTTTTCAGTAATTTTTACATATAAATGAAAATCACTTTCTTGTTTGATTAACCTATTGATTCATTTTTTCGTAATCTACTTAGATCCTGTAATTCTAAATAACCATTTGCATATCTGATAAAATATTTTATAATCTGTATCTTAATGTCTTATATACATCCGCAACTACAAAAGCCCCGACAGCATAGTTATATAGATCCATACTATCGGGGGCTTATCCACCATTTTATCAAACCGATTATCCTATAATTTCCGTATTCTTCTGATAATATAAAACAATTTATCAAATTCTGCTTTTTATAAAGTGCAGGTTCCGTTTTCTATTTTAAACTGGAACAAAACGCCCTCCTTTGTATTCGTCATTTCATACCAGGCATTATGCTGCTCCAGGATTTCCCTGACAATATTATGTAGTTTATATGGAGAAATGAAAATTTGTGCTGTTTTTTTATAATTCACCTTCTGACTTTTTTGATCGTTTTTCGTCTACTTCTCCTCAAAATTCATAATACTTTATATTTTGGAACTGAATACAGGATAATTCTTAATTATCTGCTATAATTAATTAAGAGAGGGCTCATATGAAAAAAATGAATTCATCAACAAAACAATTGATTCTGTTGATATTTAATTCGGTTTTGACTATTGCAACTTTTGTAATAACTTATTATATCGATCCATTAAAATACACTTCGCAATCATCATTAGCAGCTGTGCCAGCATTTTTACTTTCTATAATTGTGTTGATTATTGGGCAAAATATAACTACTCACAATGAAGTGCAAAAAGTATCTGAGGATTCAGAACTTATTTGTGAAACCGTAAAAAACTATTTACATGTAACAAAAATGGGAACCCCAAAATACGCTTGGGAATATATTATTAATAGATTGCCTGTTCTAGATTATGTACAAAATACTTCGTTTAATTTCGAAGATGAAGAGATTCAAACGAATGAACGCTTATATGATGGTACTTCTTATCAACAATCATTTGTTAAAATTGCCAAAAATGTAAATCAAGGTCTAACTTGGAAAGATATTGGAGATAAATCCGCACTTGAACGTTTCAAAAAAATAGACATTCAAGTATCTGAAAAGCATAAAGGCAATTACCAATATAAACTGATTGCACAATCAGAACCCCAAATCGGTTTTGTTATTCTGACATATAAAGATGGTACTAAAGAAGTTTTATTTAACTGGGATTTTAGAGATATACCACAAGACCCAGTTGTATTGCTATCTAGAGATACTGAAATACTTAATATGTTTGCTGCGCAATACAAAGGTCTGTGGCGTGTTGCGGTCGAAGATTATGACAGTAGAGCAACTAAATCAACTTCATAAAAATAGCGATTTTTCATAAGCGCGTCAGCTTCCATCCATTTTTTTAGATTATTTGCAGATACTTCAGATAAATGCTGAATGGTCCAGATGAGCGTGCCTTGATAATAGGGAATAAAGTTTTCATCAAACGGACTCACTCGTTCAAATAATTCGAAACTATATTCAAAATTATTATAGTTGGATTTACGCAAAGCTGAAAATGTCCTGTCCATATCATAATGGTGAAATTTTTGACTATTTTCAGTTGCTATTCTTAAATCCAACTCCATCTTTTGTCTTATAGCTGTATCCATTGGACCAAAACGAATTGAAGCACCATCGTACTGCCGTACTGCAAGAACTCCATGTGGAGATCTCTTCCATAACGCCTTTATAAAGGAATCCAGATCGTCAATATATGGAAAAATATTAAAGGCTAAAGTTATATCACAGGGAGGTATTTTGTCAACTTCCTTTTCCAAATCTAAATGAAGAAATTTAACTTTTCTGTCCCATAATTTGCTTCGTTCAGTTGCTGATTTTAGAGATTCTTTATCACTATCTATGCCGATAAATTCACAATCGGACGGGAGTATATCATTCAAAAGCTCAAGCCATAAACCAGTTGCACAGCCTAAGTCAACAATATTTTTCGGATTCAATTTTGCTAATTTCTTAGCAAAAGCAGTTCTTTCAGGTAGTTTTGCACGATGGTGATTTTCTAACCATTTTGCATCTGCCAATGGTCTACCTGTCGAATTTTCTTGTGAAATCATTTCACTGCCTCCTAATGTCTTATTTATTAAGATAATTAAGAATTATCTACAAAGATTATATCAAATTTCATACAAATTTTCCATATTTTAATACTATATAATTATTTTTTGAGAAATGCTATTACATGATTTCCAGCATTTCACATTTATGCACATAAAAAAGACCACCTGCTTTCAGCTGGCCTACTGCTCCAATATTCTAAATATTAATATCACGCAGCATCCATAATTTTCATATTATTCCTCGGATGTCGTTCTCGCAAAATATCCGCTTGCTTTTTGGCTGCTACGTGAATATAGATCTGAGTTGTTTTTATTGAGGAATGCCCCAAAATCTGCTGCACACAGCTCACGTCTACGCCTTCCTCAATCAAATATGTAGCAAAGGAATGTCGGAACATGTGGGGTGTAATTTTTGTTTCAATCCCAGCATTCTTCGTGTATTTCTTTAACATAAAACGAATAGATTGTTCTGTGTATCTGTTTCCTCTATTATTCACAAAAAAATATCCACATTTTTTTATTTCTTTCTCATTTTCTGCATAGTATTTCCGTAGAATTTCTAAAACTGCTTCATTGCTGATTTGGATATACCGCTCTTTTCCTCCCTTTCCCATAATTCGTATACGCCCGGAATTCAAATCCATACTCTCATTTCGAATATTCGATATTTCATATACTCTGGCTCCAGTGGCAAAAAACAGCTCCACAACCGCTACATCACGCAAACCATATTTATATCCAATGCCAGAAAGACCATTCAGGTAAGTATACATATAATTTAAGAGCTGCTCTATCTCATCTCTTGGGATAATCCGAGGCAGAACTATTGTTTCTTTAAATTTAACTTTTATTTTTCGAAACGGATTCTGTTCTAACAGTTCCTCTTCTTCCAGGTAACTATAAAAGGCTTTTACCGATGCAATTTTTCTTTTCACCGTTTTCTGCTTATATTTTTTATGTAGCTCCGTAATATACCACTCAATCGTTTCTTTTTCTGGCGCATCACAGCATACAAAAGAAAAGAACTGATTCAAGTCGATCCGGTACGCTTTTACCGTTTTTGAGTCCAGTTCTTTTCTGTAAATGCAATATTCTAAATATTGTTCCAATCTATCCTGTAGCTTCATTTCCAATACTCCTTTTTCTATCACAGTACTGTAAAATATATTTTTTGTCAAAACCAATGCATAAAATACCCGATCGATTTTCCAAAAGAGTTGCCATTCCCAACAACACACTTCACGTCACAATTCTCAGTATTTTTGTAAGGGACTGTTTCCAGCCCCTTACTTTCTCCTATTCAACAAACAATTTTCTTCTGTTTTTGTGTCTCTTTAGAAATTCCTTGCGGACACGATCATATTCCGTTAAGAGGGTAATATCCTTTCGCCTGCTAAGCGGACGGTCAATCACTTCCGCATAATAGGTATGCTGGATCAATTGTCCATAACACGCAGAATTATAAACATCCTGCAGCTTACAGCCGATTGCTGCTGCCACTTCCGGTCCGGTGATGGAATAAACCATCACCGTTCCGTCCTTTCTACATAAATCATATAATGCCTTTGCCATACACACTTCCCCACTTTTCCTTTTATACGATCCACACTTCATTTGGAACTTTTTTTGTAAAGCGGTCAAAGTCACGCCAGGCTTTTGTATCCTTCGCATAAGCTCCCTTTTCCTTACAAGCTCCTTCATATAAATCTTCAATTCGCTTTACGATTCCCAGATAGTCTGTGTGCTCTCCCTTTATAAAATTCATGGCTGCAGTCAGATTGTCATACCGGTACCGAAGCCCGACGTAGGAACGATAAACATTAAAGCACTGGCGTACTGATGCGATCAGTTCCTCTTTGGTAAGACGCATGAGCTTTTCTTTTGCCACATCCTCCGCCCAGGCCTCTTCTCCGTTGATTCCGAAATAATCACGCTCAAAAATATCATAACCAAGATAATCCCCGGCTTGTGCAGCCACAAAAAACAGGTTGAAGCACTCGGGAATCCACTCTTCCTGAAGAGCTGCCATCAGCTGGTCACAGTCTGCTTCTAAGGTAGAAAATGCAATTTTATATTCCTCAGCTTCGGATTCATCATCATTTAAAGACTCTAAAAGAGTTTCCTTATCATCATCCATGAACCAGATCACAAGGGTACACCCTTCGTACATTTCATACAGGTCATCCCAAATATCCTGCCAGTTCAGACCTTTTGCAATGGGCTTCTTGTACCTTAAATTTCTTGCCTGTTCTTTTCTTAGTTCCTGAACGCTCACGCAGCCACCTCCTGTTCTTTATTTTCCACCAAAAAGATATTGCTGCTATAGTCTCCAGAAGCAGAAACAGACGCTTCCCCGTATAGGCTATCCAGGTACTGGCTGCCGTTTTTGGATTTGGAAATATATAAATAATAATTGCTTTTTAAATATTCCTTCGTTTTCACATGATCCTGGTAATAGCAGCTAAGAACCAACCTGGCTCCCAGCTTTTTGGCTTTTTCTTTTGCAGCCACAAATGCAAGATATACGGCCTGGTCCATTTCCTCATTTGTCAGATTCTTCTCATAATAGCGCTCCAGGAACAATACCAGTTCCTCCCCTTCCTCTTCTTTTGGTTTCCCAGCTCCTGACAGATCTGCAAACTGGATCTTTTTTCGCATTCTGTCACCCACATAGGATCCCTTTGTCAATCGTATCATGGTCCGAAATACCACCTGTCCATTTTTTCGGATAAAGAAAAACTTTTTATTCGAATCAAAGCAGGATAACAGGCAATCGCTGTTTAACCCTGAACGGTAGGAGAGGCAGGAATAGCTTGGAATCTCTCCAATCTGCATGACTGGAAGAAGACCGGTTTCCTCTTTTAATACCAGGTTTCCTCTAGTAAAAGTCCTGTCTTTTTTCCATTCTTTTTCCGCTTCTTCGGATACCTCAAAATCAATCTCACGCATGAGATCCCCAGATGGATATTTCAGTTCGTCAAATTTTCCAAGAAGCTCTGCTGTAACCAGTCTCCGGATCTCTTCGATTTTGGAGGGCTGCCGTTCCAGAAAAGTTTCCATGATCTCAGCCCCACCTACAAATAGAAAGTTGCCAATCCGAGCAGCATTATTTTGTACAAATTCTTCTGAAAACGACAGTTTTTCTTTTAGCAGCCTCCAGGAAACATCCCCTAAGATCAGCTTTTCTTTTAATTCACTTAACGAATCACACTCTTTTACCAGTACCAGATCTTTTAACAGATAGAGGGCCTGTTGTTCCATGGTGATCTCTTTTTCCATGCCTTTTAGCTGCTCCCGGTAAACAAGAAGCCACAGTGCCGTTCCGTAGCTTAAATCCGAAATGTTCCGAAAGTCCTCCCGGATCCATCTGGATAACGGCTTTTTGGATAATGCAGCTGCAAGTGGTTCTATCTGTCCTTTCCAAAAGGAATACGGCACACACTCCCGTTTTATCAGTTCCCGAAGAACCAGGAGTCTTTCATCACATTTGCAGGTCAGCTGTTCATACAAACGGATCACCGCCTCTTTTGCAGTACAAAGAAGCTTTAACTCTTCAAATGTATGCTCCCGTTTTGCCAAAAGTTCAAATCTGTCACGCAATAAAATCAGATCCGCACTATCTTTTAAATTCTTCCGGTTAAGGGTATTTAAGTTTATATACTCCTGGTACACCTCTTTCTTTAACAGCATGGAAGCATTTGGAAGATCATAAAAAAGTTCCGCTTCCTCATTGATCAGATTTAAGAATGCCTTCTTTTTCTGTGTGATGGCATATAATAGAATCTCGGACTTTTCTTCACTTAGACTGGACAGGGAAATTTTTGATACGGGATTCTGGTACAGGGTATTCACATAGGACACTTTGCCGGAAAATACCTCGGCTGGTTCCGCGCCATCTGTAAATGCCCGTTCCAGCTTACACAAATCCTCATACAGAGCTTCATTCCACAGCCATAAGTTTAATCCATCCGTCAGATTCTCTTTTTCAATGTACCTGGTCACAATCTTTAACTTTTCCAGTATCTCAACAGGTCTTTCCTTCATCTGATCGAACTGTTTCTGATTTAGAGACCGGATCTCGGCTTCATACCCTGCAAGCGTGTTAACAAGCTCCATCAGACCTTGATCTTGAAGAATTTTAAGGTTGTTTACATTTTCCAATAGATCAAGCAGCAGCTCTGATGAGAATACCGGATTCACAAGCAGCATATGGTCTTTTTCCCCTGCCTTCTCAAAGTCCAGCACCTCCATACACATGGCAATACTTTTTACCAGCTGTTCTTTTTCTTCTTTGCTTACATTCTGCTCTCCATAATATTTCATATAAGAATAAGCGGTTCCATCGGTTACCAGCGGATCAAAATACACGGCTTTTACCTGTTCATAGGAAAAATCCGAAACTTTATCTGTCCCCGCATCCAATAGGATCCGCTGGAACCGGTATGCATTCAGCTCACATCCCTCTTTTTTCAGGTTTCCAAGATAGGTAATCGTTTCCGGATCTTCCATCATGTACAAACATACCTGTTCCCCCAAGGACGGAATCACATCCATAACCTCATTTTGAATGATGGTTTCTGCTGCCCGTACACATTTTTCTTCTCCCTTTTTTTCCAGGTAACAAACGGACAGACCTGCCGCGTTCAGCAGCTTAAACTCCGCCAAATGTTTTTTTACAGCCTCTACCATTATTCCACCTCCATCTTATCTACCATCTGTCTGACACTCTCTACCTCTATCAAGCCATCTTTATAGAGGCGTACCAACAATTCAAACAGCCGTTCGATTTCTTTTTTACTTGTTCTAATCTTCTCTCTTCTTGCCAGATAATCCCGCAAAAAGGAAAGGACGATTCCTGCCTGCAGGGAGTTTTTCGAATACCTGTCATAATAATAAAAGCCATAGAGATGTCCAAAAAGCAGATTTTCCCTTTTGCTTCTCTGAATCAAAAAATTGAATTCTTTTTTGATCTTCCTTTCTTCTCTCAGCTTTCTCATTCTCTTTTCCTGTACCTGTCTCCACTCTTTTTCCCTTTCAAGGCTTTTTCGCTCTTCCTCTGTCATGTATTTATTTCGCAGCGTTTCTTTCCCACTACTGTCCTCCAGATAGGGAAGGATTTCTTTTGCCATCTGCATAGCTTCCTTTGGTTCCATCCAAAGTCCTGTACTGTCTTTTAACAGGATGCTCCTCAAAAAGCTGATGTAGTTTCCAACATCTGTTAAAAACAGATGTTCCTCGATCCACATAAATAATTCCTGATGTACACCTCTTTCCAACAGCGGGCGGCAGATCTCGCATTCTCCACGACTAATTCCATACGGATACAACGAAAAGGTTCTCTGGAGCATGCTCCATGGTTCCAGAATTCCCGGGATTCCCTCTATTCCAATTTGGGTAATGACGAGCTTTAACATGGAAAAACTGGTCATGGTATTTATATCTTCCATATCTGCTTTCAGGTAATACAGCATGCTATCCCATTTCTCCCCAAACACTTTTTCTGCCTCCCCGGTCTGATCCTCCCCGGTATCAGCCTCTCCGATAAAAGGGACCGGTTCAAAAGCATCCGGATCCGGTTCTTTGTTTCTCATTTCCCGGTATTCCTTTAAAAATTGTTTCATAAGACCGACGGCATCCAGGATCTCTTTTTCGCTTAACAGATGAAAGACATGACGAAGATCGTAATCTATTTTCTTCCAGAAGATTTCCACATACTCCCGTCCGGTCAGCTTTTGATAGGCTGCAAGATAAGATTCCAGCTCTGGTTTTTCAAATGCCCCATTTCGCAGGGTGTCATTCACACACTTTTCAAACTCTTCCTCCTTAAACTGTGCCGACAGACAGTGCCATTTTTCCTGGTTTAAATTAATATAATGCCACTCTTTCATCCCATTTTTTCGAAAAGGAAACAGCGTTAAGAAAGTCCGGACATTTTCCACCTTCATTCCATACAAATAATTTTGGATTTTTTCCTGTCCACCAAGACGCACTGGAAAACAGTCGTATTTTCTTAAAAAAGTTTCACATAACTCATACACCACATCCGGATACATCTTTTCTCCTGGCAGAAAGGTTTTCAATACCCTTACTGCAATCTTCTCCGCGGTCAATGAGTTCGGATCCAGGTATCTTCGTGCCCCTGTCAATATGCCATTTAAAAAAATGACCTCTTCTTTTTGATATCCATTTTTTATAAGCTGTTCCTCCAACGCCCCGTTTGCATTCGCCGCATTTGTCTGGGAAAGTTTTACCACCTGTTTTAACACCGCAGTTTCTTTGGTCCGGTCATTTTTCAGCCGTTTCTCATATTTCATGGCAATCCAGGCATAAAAATGCCAGTCTTCGTAAACAGACAGCCTGCGTTCCCTTCCAAAGCAGGCCGCGATCTTTCCCTTTAATTTCTGCCATAACGTATCCGACTCTGGAAAAACGGAAAGGATAAAGATCATTTCCTCCACTTTTTCGTATGGATACTGGTGCAGGGCATCCACCCAGAGCCTGCGATCTTTTGTTGCAAGCAGACACCGGACTGCAAGGTAACACAAATCCTTTTCTCCAAGTACCTTGCCAAACTGTTTCCAGAAGCCGCTTTTTTGGGTACCATTAAACATACAGGTCTCCTGAATGCAGGATGTCCCTGCAAGCGCAAGCCCAAGAGCCCGGTAAACCGGTTTTGTCATGGTTCTCCGCTCTTTCATACGCTCTAATACTTCTCCGGGATAGTGAAGATTATATTCTTCCTCCATGCTGTGCTCACAGATTCCATAAAACAGGCTGTTTTCTCTCTCCTGTTTTAAAAATGCTTCTTTGTCCGCATTTGAGGACAGCTGATAGATCATGGACACCATCTGCCGGTACAAGACGGGATCCAGCCAGTCTTTATAGATGTTCCATTCCATTCTTTACTTCTCCTTTTTTCAACTAAACTTAAATGCATCAATCCCATGCAGGTTATGGCTTTTTCTGGTCAGTGTAATACTGTCCTCAAAATGTTCCTGACAGCTTTTTTTCGCTGCCCTTCTCATGCCTTTTGAAGTCTGGCGTTTTGCCATTCTTTTAAATCCAGGTCCTACCAGGTGGTTTTTATGATACATTCCCATATTTTTCACTCCATTTCGGCAGGCACCAAGCCCTGCGTTTTTCTTTTCATGCTCTTTCTATATAGCGGATACTGTTTTTTCGGCATTCAAATTCCGGACACAAGGAACTCCACAATTCTTCCAGATCCTTCATCCCGAATGCACTAAGTTCCGTTTCCCGTTCCCTTCCATACAGATCGGTATATCCAATCTGGTAAGTTCCGCCTCCGCTTCTTACGATTCCTTTTCCAGCTTTCCTTACGGTCATGTTATTGCCTCCATTTAAAATTATTTCTTCCTATTAATTAAGGGGGACGACTTGTCCCCCAAAAAGTTACGCTGCAATATAAAGTTCTTTTTCCCTGTCCACAAGAGGCAGAACATAGGTTGTCTGTTCCAGATGGTTTTCTTTTTGATAGTTTACGCCATCGTGATAAGACGAGAACTGAAGGATCTGCCCCTGGTTTTTATAGGGCTTCAGGTTTTCCTTCCATCCGGGCTCTAATCCGTGAACGGCAAGCCCCCAGGCCACCTTGCAAAGATTGCATCTTAATCCTGCATATCCAAGATATTCTTTTACAAACTGTTCCGCACTGTGGGTGTTAGAAAAATAACGGGCATACTCAAATGAGCGGCACAGAATTTTTCCATCCTGAAAGCCTGCAAAATAACAATCTTTTTTCAGCTCGATCACATACCCGGTTGCGTAGATTTCCTTTCCCGGATGTATCTTTTTTGAATCCTCATGGATCTGTAACAACTGTTCGGAATAAATCTTTTTTCTTTTTTTATGCTGCATCATGCTCCTCCTTTTAGTTTACTCTTCGAAGTAATTTTGCCAGCTGCTTTGTCAGTCGGATGGGAAGCTGCTCTAAGCTTGATATATCAAGATAGGCATTTCCATAAATCTTCCGGATAGCTTCTTTATCCCAGCCAATCGCTGCTGCCTGAAACAAAATTCCTTTCTTTCCGAGCTTTTCCTTGATTTTTTTTAAGTCTGCTATAGCATAGCTTCCAAAATAACAGGTTGCATTTGGCAGTCCGTCACTGATAAGGAACAACAGTTTTTGTTTTTCCGGACGTTTTAAAAGCTTATTTGCCATAAATAGAAGGGCTGCCCCGTCCCGGTTACTGCCATCGTTTTCCATAGTGATGATCCGCAAACGGTCATTTCTGTCTTCCTCGAACTCTGCATAACTATGAAAATAAACAGTTTCCCCACTTGGATCACGATGATCGTAACCATCCGTATGGTGCCCGTAAACCAGAATGGGGATTCCGGCTTGTCTGCAAAAATCGTATAAGGTGAGGGCTGCTACCTTGGCTGCTTCTATACGATGGCCTATCATGGAACCAGAATTGTCCACCAACACGCAGACCACCGCATCTGTTTTCTTTCCGGGAAATGTCCGCTTATATACGGCACCGCCTGGATCCGCAATGGCACGCATATCCAGCTTTTTTCCAAGATACATCCGACGTTCCGTCCGTTCCTTCTGGTTTTCCAGGATTGGAAGAAGCCTGGTCCGAAGCCTTTTTTCTACCTTTCTTGCCGAAGCTTCATATGCAGACAGCCAGCTTTTTTCTGTTTCTGTGAAGGTGTTCTTATACAGAACCTCTTTTTTTACCATGTTATGGGCTGCTTCAAATTCCATTCCATCCAGTTCCTCCTGCAGACGGATTTGGGCTTCTACTCCCATGTCCTGGTCCACGGTTTCTGATACTAAATCTAAAAGGATTTTTTGCAGTATAAGGTCAGATTTTTCATCTGCGCCTTCCCGTTCTTCCTTATCCTCTTTCGAAACCTGGACCACCGTGGCATTTTCAAGTTCCGGTAAGGCAGTCTCATCCACTTCCGATTCCTGAATAAATTTGGGAAGATCTTCGGTCAGTTCTTTTAGATACTCCCCCATAGCTGCCTCCAGCTTTTTTAGTTGTTCTTCCGTCAGTTCTTCTGTTTGTTTCCCGGTTTTCGCCTCGTCCTTTCCATTTCCGGATACATCTGTCGGAAGATCCTCATCGGAGGAATCCGAAGAAAAATCTTTTGGACCTTCTTTACCGCCTACAGCTTCCTTAGATTTCTCTTCTGAAGAAGCTTTCTCAGATACCGTTTCTGATTTATTTTCCTTCTCTGAAGAATTTGGAGACTCCTCCCCGGTCTGCTTAGAAGCTTCCCGGTTGTTATCTCCAGAAGTATCACTTTTTTTTACAGGTTCTTCTTCCCCTTTGGATTCCGTTTCTTCTGTGGAGGATTCTTCTTCCTCTTCTCCCATGGATTTTCCATTTCCCTGGGATGCCTCTTTTCTATCTTCCTCTGTAGAATTTTCTTCCCCTGCTGATTTTTCTTCTGCCGGTTCTTCCTGCGGTGGTTCTTTCTGCGACGGTTCCTCCGGTGGCTCGTCCACTTCTGCCGGTTCTTTTTCCGACGGTTCTTCCTGAGACATTTCTGCTTCCGACGGTTCTTCCTCCTGCGGTGGCTCTTCCTCGTTTTCTTCTGGTTCCTTGCATTCCTGCTTCAGTTCTTCCAAAAGATTCCGAAAATACTTCCACATCTTAAGCAGAATCTGGTTGGTGGCCTGGTAACGGATCAGGTCACTGTCCGCTGTTACTGACAGATCCACAAAATGCTTCACTTCATTTAAGGTATCCAGCATCTCACAGCTTTCCATATTCCAGGAATTGGCATATCCCCGGAGGGCATACTGTACAAGTACCTTTAAAAAAACAGAAACCGGATCTGAATTTCCCTCTAGCAGTTCTTTTAACGGGGGAATCCATTCCACGTTTCGTCTCCGGTTGATCAGAATTCCTTTTTTGATACTTCCAGGAAACAGGCTGCACATCTTTTCCTCTATGTACACATCATTTAAAAGGTTGCTGATATAAGACGCACATTCTGTCAGAAGGGGAACCACCACTGGATTTTTCCCGGCCAGACAGGTATCCATCTCATTCAGGGCTTTTTCTTCGTCCTCGTTTTCCGGCTCTGGTGCATCCGGATACCAGACGCCTGCCAGCATGTTCTGCACATAGACTTTCCGAAGTGCAGAATCCGTAAATCTGGCATGGCCGCATTCATGTCCTAATATCCCGATCAGGCTGTCACTTTTTTGTTCCAGTTCTAAAAAGCTGCCTGTGATGAGATTGCCAATGTTGATGCCGATTCGTTTCCCATCATTCCAGCCTGCCAGTCCGTCTTCTGTACTCTGGTACAAAAGCAGCTGCTCCAGTTTTTCCCCTGCCACTTCATTTGCAAGGTCCCGAAAAAGTTTCCGGTAACCTTCTGAAAAAAAGACCTGACTGGGGCTTAACTTTTTTTGTTCTTCCTTGATCCGCTCTCTATAAGTATCCTTCATTTCGATTCTCCCGTTTCTAACAATACGGTTCCACATAGGTCTTCATCAGATGTTCCTGTTCCTCCGGATCCATTGTGGCTTTACTGATAACCGCAACCTGTGCCGCGCGCCTGACATCTTTAATTGCCTGAAAGGTACGCACCCAGTTTTCCAGTTCCCGATAGCCGCACACACCATCCTGAAGATCTTCTTCCTTCAAATAAGCATGAATTTTTTGAATGGCCGAAACCATAAAGTTTAAGCCTTTCTCATCCCCATATCCGGTACGTGCAATAACCCGCCGCTTCATTTCCTCTTCTGTGAGATTTTGCTTGGGCTGGATCAGGCTCATACGGGATAAGACCGACTGGTTAAAATTTCCGCAGCCCACATAATCCAGGTTTGTAGTCATAATCACAATGGTATCTTTATTTCTCTTTATTTTTTCCCCATTAATCAGATCTGTCACCGCTCCATCATCAAAAAGAGAGTTCAGTCTTGTAAGCGTCCCTGGTTTTTCAATCATGGACGGCTCCTGAATTTCCAAAACGGAAGGAAGACGGCACGCTTTTATGATTTCCGATTCCCGCAACAAAAAATCCTTCTCTGCCCTTGCACTTTCATATCCTTTTTCATACGCAAGGCGCAAAAGTTTTTCAAATGCAGCTTCTTCTGAAATGCCCTCTTCATAGTTTCCGCTAAGTACACAAAGTGCGGAAGCTGGATCCATCTGAAGGTCGTAAAAGACTGGAAGCACTGGAAGCGTTTTGTTTTTCGTTCCCATGTTTGGAACCGTACTTGCAAGAAGCTCCAGCTCATCTGTACCAGGTCCACAGGTAAATACATAATAGGGAAGACCTAATATCTGTGCGATCATCCTGGCATCTGTGGTTTTTCCAGTTCCAGCTTCCCCCGTCATCATAAAAAGTCTTGCCGGGGTATGAACGACCATTTCCAGGATTTCTTCCACCTCCTGGCTCACAATGTAATCCTCTGGAAGCGTGGGGATCCTCTCTTTTTCACTATGCCGGCAGTTAAAATGTCCTGCATATTCCTTTTTTAACTCCGAAATAGCAGCACCTTTCTTCCTTCCTTTTACTCCCAGCACCTTAAAAGTACCAATTATACAGGCATTTGGCGCATAAATTCCGGAGTTCAGGTCAAAGGGGTGAAAACTATCCTTCAGTTTTCCTTCCGCAAACTGGTTCCGGTCAAAAGAAATGGCATCCTCCGTTGTGGCAGTCATCCGCAGATACAGGTTATCACAACAGCGAAAGGACATTTTGAGTGCCTGCCCCGCCAGTCCTGCTTTTACAGCACGTTTCAGTTCATCAAAGCAGGTATGAAACTCATCGTCGTAATACTGGCTTTCGGGAACTATACTTGCATAGACAAGCATTGCAAGATACTCCTCCCCGGTAGATTTTCCCTTTAAAACACCAGGCATCTTTGTTGTTTCTCCTGCGGGATCATTTTTCTTTCTAATTCCACAGAATCTTCCGTTTTGATAATTATACGTCATGACACAAAGTTCCTGCTCCACCGGGTATTCCAGGCAAAAATAACGAACAGACTTTTCTGCCAGCTGAATTCCGGCAGCACCTTCTTCTTTTTCTTTCATTCCAAAAAGCTTAAAAATAGCAGCCAAAGTAGGCGGATGAAGCTTGGCAGATTTTCCATTTGTCCGCGTATTATATCTGGAGCAGTCTTCCGCTTCATAGCTGATTCTTTTTTTCTTTGCAAACTTTAAATATGCCTCAATTTTTTCCGGCAATGACAATTGATAGGTCCACGGTTCATAAAAACAGATTTCTGGCATTTTGATTCCTCCATATGGAAAAGCAGGGTATGAGCATTTTGCGTCTCATATCCTGCTGATCTTTGTTTGTTATGCTGATTTCTTTTCCTGTTCCAGGTAGGCTTTGTAAATCTTTTTGATCCGGTAACCAAACATGGTATTTCGTTTGCTCACCGTATCGTTATTGATTGCGATTACCATTGCCTTTTTACTTCCTACTATTTTCACCCCACGCCTTGCTCTTGTGACTGCGGTATAGAAAAGATTTTTCCGCAGCATCCGATAAAAACAGGTGAGCATCGGCAGGATCACTACTGGATATTCCGAGCCCTGTGCCTTATGGACGGTGATACAGTAAGCCAGATTTAACGGCCATATATCCCCTTCGGTATATTCCATGATTTTTCCATCCCCAAAATCTACACGCATCCTGCTTTTCCCGTCTGCTTTATAGATATTTAGGACTTCTCCCACGTCACCGTTTGCCACATCTTCCTCATTTTTCAGCTGCATAACGAGATCTCTCTCCCGATATGTAGTCGATCCATTCTTAATTTCCGGATAACCGTACCGCTTCGGATTCACGATATCCCGAAGGACAGGATTTAATGCATCTGCACCTACCTTCGTATCCTTTCGAAGCGGGGAGAGCACCTGAACCCCTTCTACCCGGTTTTCGTTTTTTTGAAGTTCTTCCCGGTAGAGCTTCTGGATAATTTCAGCTGCTTCTTCATCATCTTTTGCCGGATAAAACTGGAACGTATCATCAAAAAACAGATTGGTTTTCCTTTCGTTTATCTTATCCGCATTCTGAATAATCGTGGATTTTCCTTCCTGACGGAAGCTCTCTGTTAGTATTGTAACTGGGATCACACCGGACTCGATCATCTCTTTAAATACATTTCCCGGTCCCACTGATTCCAGCTGGTCTTTATCGCCTAAGAATACCAGGCGGGTTCCAATAGGCACCCGAGACAAAAACTTATCCATAAGTGGCATGTCGATCATACTGCACTCATCCACAATGATAAGAGATGCCTCCAGCATACTCTCTTCGTCCCATTCTTCCTCACCCGCTTCTCCTTTTAACCCAATTGCTTTATGAATCGTCAGAGCGGGATAAGCAGTACAATCACTCATCCTTCGTCTGGCACGACCAGTTGGAGCACATAACAGTATCTCCGCGTTCTTATGAAGAATTTTCTCTACCTCAATGATAAAGCTGATATCTGTCGTCTTTCCACGTCCAGGTCCTCCGGTAATGATGGTAACCGGATATTGAAATGCTCTTAAAATTCCTTCTTTTTGCCTGACATTTAGTAGAATCTTCTCTTTTTTCTGAATGCTGCTTATAATGGAGTCCACCTGATAACTTTGTGTCCCACCTCGCAGGATCAGTTTAACCAGAGATGCAGCGGCTCCAAGTTCTGCACGAAAACTATTCTTTAAATAAAATCCGCCATCACTACACACCAGGGTCCCATCCTTACGGATCATTTCATTTCCGGCATCCCGGATGGCTCTTTCTGGCACCAGTCCGGTTTCCTTTTTATGATTTAAAAGCAGGGCTGTCCGCTTTAAGATTTCCTCACAAGTCAGGTATAGATGGCCTTCGCCTTCTGCTTCCGACATAATATGAAGAATCGCTGCTTTGATCCGCATAGGCTCATCTGGCTTAAAATTCTTTGCTTTTACCGCAATCGGATCCACCGTTAGAAATCCAAACCCAGGAATCTCGCACAAACGAAATGGCGTGTTCTGAATGATGAGTGGGGCTGCATTTCCAAAGTGTTCCTGGATCTGCGCCACCTTCCTTGGTGTCACCCCAAAGGGAGATAAGGTCACCATTAACTGCCGCAAAGTCTCGCTGCCACGGTATCCTTCCAGAATCTCTGAGAGCTTTTTTCGGGTAATGCCTTTGATTTCCAGTAACTTCTCAGGATTTTTTTCAAGAACTTCAAACGTATTTTCCTGGTAACGGTCTACAATCCGCTCGGCAAGCACTGGCCCGATTCCCTTAATAATGTCAGAGGCCAGGTATGCCTTGATTCCTTCTGTGCTCGTGGGTAATACAATCTGAAAAGAAGAAACCTTATACTGCATTCCAAATTTTCCGTCTTTCCAGGTTCCGTTCAGTTCTACTTCAAGGCCATCCTCAGTCGGAAGCTCATTTCCAATTGCCATAAACATGCCATATCTGCCATTTTTCTGGCTGCTTACTTCCTTGGGAAGGGTTTCTTCCGTCACATAGGAGGCAACGGTGTATCCATTTCCTGCATTGTAATAGATACACCGGACTGCTTTACATTTCATTTTGGTCCATCACCTCCGGAAACACCTCTTTTTCTTCCCTGTTTTCTTCCTTGCTTTCTCCTCTGTTTTACCGATTCTGACCGCGTTTCATCCGGACTCTTTTGAACGCCACCGGGCGCTTCAGCATGACCGCGTACTTTACCGGGAGCTGGTTTCTTGGTTTCAGGGTGGCTGCGTTTTTGTTCATCATTCTCATTCGGATTCTCCTTTTTTTCATTCAGATATTTGTAACAATAGATACCTGCTGCAATTGGAAGGCCCAGTGTCAGACTCTGTACAATCACTGCTAAAAACAGCGGCCATAAAAAGGGTGACAAAAGCATTCCTATAATTCCAGTTATCAGGCAGGCTTTTTGGTGTGCCTGGCACCATTTTTTTACTCGTTCCATTTTTTTCTCCTTTGTTATCAGCAAAAATCTCCCATCTCTTCATTTCCCATATTCATAAATTTCTCATCTACGTTGTAGCGGTTTTGTGAATTCTGGCGTGAAGACTGGGCTCTTTGTGGTTTACTTCCTGTACGGTTTGTTTTCCCCTGGTTCGTGTTTTTGTAGTATGGCGAATTTTGATAGGAATTTCCTGGATTCTGGCTGGATCGTCCATTGGAATTTGATCCACTATTTCGTGAGGGCTGTGAGGAATTCCGATTGGTACGTCCGTTCTGGCTCACATTTTCACTTTCGTCCTTACTGTCTACAAACTCAATGTCGTTTACAAGCAGTCTCATACCATATACTTTTTCGCCACTATTACCTGTATAGTTATCATTATGCATCTCGCCCTCTAAAGCGATTTTTTTGCCCTTATAAAAATACTTTGCTACAAACTCAGCTCTTTCCCCAAATGTGACACAGCTAAAGTAATCAGCATTCGGAGCTCCTTCCTGCTTGAAATTTCGCTCAACCGCAATCCGAAAATACGCGACTGTCTTTTTTCCCGCTGAAGACATCACCTTTGGATCCGTTGCCATCCGTCCGATAAATATAGACTTATTCATGTGCACACTCCTTGTTGTTTTTGATTCGATAACAAAAAACATTCAGAATGAATCCCAAATGTCCGTTATCATTTTCCTTCTTTTACCAGTTCTTCCGATCTCCTTTCTTTTGGATTTTTTATTTTTCCTCCTTTCAAGATGTTGATTCGTATTTGTTTTTTTGCAATAAAAAAAGGCCACTTAGAACGTTTCATTCTAAATGACCTAATTTCTCACAAAAGGCAGGAACCATGTTCCTCATATTTTTCTTTCGGGCTTCTCCGAAACCAAATTTTTTTACCTGTTTTACAGGCACAAATACAAATCTCAAAATCATAATAACACAAGATATAGTATGCGTCAACAATTCATTTTCTGTATTTTGTGTTATAATTCATTTTCTGTATTTTGTGTTATAAACAATATGTTTTTCATTTTTACCACAAGAGTCAAATTCTTGCCCAAAGTTCGGTTGGTGTAAATGCCATAACTTTACTTTTGGTAAAATCTTTCAAATTTCTTGTAATGATATAATCTGCATGAACAGATTCCACCGTTGCACTCTGCACTGCATCTTCAAACAATTTTGCTGTCATCATAGCAAAGCTCCTTTTCTATGTTTAGTACATATCGCGATATATATCATAGTCAAGAAGATATTCTGCTATATATCTTATCGTCTCCAGAACAGTAGCTATTCACCATTTATACCTGATTCAATCCCAAGATTGTATTGCTATTGTACTGACATTTGTGTATAATAACTATAGATATCTTATTTCTCTTGAAAGGAGCGGATCTATATGGCTGCAAAATCAGCAAATTTATATGCACGAATCGAACCAGATGTAAAAGAAAAAGCAGAAAACATTTTGTCTACGCTTGGAATTCCAGCTTCCAGTGCTATTAATATGTTTTATAAACAGATTATTTTACAGAGGGGACTTCCATTTGAAGTGAAATTACCATCTTCAAGACCAGTTGACATTCATACATTATCTGAAACAGAATTCAATGAAGAATTGGAGAAAGGATATTCGGATATGCAAGCTGGACGGGCTAAAAATGCGAAAAAAGCCTTTGCAGATATCCGCAATGATTATGGCATATGATCTATGAGGTTGAATTATCTGAACAGGCTGACAACGATTTAAGAGGGATTTTTGAATATATTGCATTTGAATTGCAATCCCCTGAAAATGCAAGCGGACAGCTTGATCGTCTTGAAGAACAGATTTTAAGTCTGGATATTATGCCAGAACGGTATCGAAAATATGAAAATGAACCATGGAAAAGTCGTGGACTTCGTGTATTACCTGTAGATAATTATGTGATATTTTATATTCCTGATTCCAATAAGAAAGTCGTAACAATTCTTAGAGTAATGTACGCTGGACGTGATATTGAAAATCAGTTAAAATTTCACACAAAGCAATCAGAGACCATAACTTCCTTTTCTGCAAATATGGAAACGCCATAATAACTCGAATTAAGTTTCACTTTCTAAACAATGCCATCTTTGATAATTTTGCTATCAAAGATGGCATTTTAACTTCCTGCAATTAAAAGACTTCTATACTTATATCCTCACCATTTGTCTCTGACTCTTCACCTTTCTCTGGCAGTTCACAAAAAAGCACTAGCCGTTTTGAAGAATCAGAGCCGCAGGTGGATAACAAAAGTGTCCTGGTCTCCACCTGTTCTCCCAGCCAGAAGGTATCACTATCCGCTTTTACATAGCCACATTTTATGACGGTATAGGTTAAGGCTTCCCCATCTGGTAAATACAGATATACCTTATTATGCTCCTGTAAATACGATTCACTTTCATATTTATGCAGCCCCTGAAACATGCTGCCATCTTTCATATTATGCCCGTATAGAATAGTTTTACGGTTGGTAAAATCCGGACTATTATCTTTATCCAGAAAAATACTTCCTGCCACATGTTCCGTCTTTTTAAAGGTATGCTTCAGATAATATTCATTGTCAGTTCCCTGCACAACCGGATAATCAATCCTGGTGTCCGTGATCCGTATCCAGGCAATGATCTCTGGATTTATTTTCTTTAGAGCTTCAAAATCCACGGTAACCGTTTCTTCCTGGTTTTCCTCTGGTGTTTCTCCATCTTTCCTTTCTTTTGGTTCTTCCACGGCAACGTATTCCCGCAGGTTGTCATATTCCTCTTCTCCATCCCGGTACATAAGATAAGTTCCGATTCCCATACAGATACCAAAGCCAAGCAGCAAAAGGCACACCGCTACAATCCCCATTTCTTTTACCTGCTTCATAACTTCCTCCATTTCCAATGTTTTTGCAAGAAAAAAGGACCGCCACAAACGTGACAGTCCAGTTTTCTTATTCCTCGTGATTTTTCTTTTTGGTGTACCAGAAGATTCCGGCTATTCCTCCAACGGATAAAACAAGAAGAAGGATTGGCAGCCAGATATTGGTATCATCCCCAGTTTTCGGGGATTTTACATAGTCACCAGTCGGGATCCGCTCATTGGTAAGCTCTTTTGTGATCTCGATCTCTTTTGTCTTATCATCCTGGTAGGTAAATACAATGGATTCCTCTTTTTCGCTTCTCACATAGCCATCCGGCGCTTTGGTTTCAACCAGGATATACTCGATTTCTTTTTTCATCTTTCCATCTTTATAAGAAGCGATTGGAATATCTCCGCTTGTAGCAACGCCCTCTTCATCTGTGACAAGGGTTGCCACAACTTTTCCAGATTTCTTGATCCGAAGTTCAAACTCTGCTCCAGCAAGAGGGGAGCCATCTTCTGCATCGGTTTTCTTAAGAACCAGTTTTCCAACTGGGCGGGCATCTTTCATTTCCACCTTCTGGATTTCTCCAGTATCTTTGACCTCAAAAGATACCTCTTCTGCAACCAGGTAACCATCTGGTGCCTGTTCTTCCCGAAGGGTATAGGTTCCAACTGGAAGCTTCTCCACCATATGCGGATCTTTTTTTGATACCCAGCTTTCCACCACTTTTCCATCTTTGTCCAGGATGGTTAATTTTGCGCCAGGTACTTCCTTGGAATCTGTCACGTCCGTTTTACTAATTTCTACTTTTGTCACATCATCCAGCATCTGGTGTTTTTGAACCTCGGCCGTATCTTCCACCTTAAATTCAATACTTTCTGCGGTGGTGTAGCCATCTGCCGGTTTGGTTTCTACCATGGTGTAGGTTTCGCCTACCAGCAGGCCACGGATCAGATGTGGCTCATCGGTAGAAATCCATTCTTCTACTACAGTTCCATTGGAATCTAAAACCTGCAAGGACGCGCCTGGAAGTTCTTTTCCATCTGTTAAATCCGCCTTGGAAAGCTCCACAGAAGTCTGCACATCCTCAAAAGTAAATTCATAGACTGCCTGGGTGGTTTTATCTCCCTGGTACTCAAAGGTAAACTCCTGTGTTTCGGTTCCACGCACATACCCGTTTGGTGCATAGATTTCCTTGAGGTAATACTTTGCACTGATTGGAAGGTCTGCCATAAAGTGGATCCAGCCGCTTTCATCTGTGGTCTTCAGTTCAATGATGGTATCCTTCTCAATCAGGACTTTGCCGCTTGCCGATACAATATCTTCCGCTGCAAACAGTCCAAAAATGGCTCCGGAAAGAACCTTGTCACTGTCCTTTTCTTTTTTCAGAACATTTACCTGCACCTTCTGGCGTCGGTTCTGCCAGTCTGCACTATAGGTTACCACCGGGGTGTCCTGGTCACGGTAGGTAAGGTCTACATATCTTGGCTCATCATCCAATACATATCCATAGGAGGTTTCTTTTTCGATAATGTAATATTTACCAAGAGGCAGATTGTCAAGCTCTGCGATACCTGTTCCATCCGTTGTGATGGTACCCACCAGCTGATCTTTTGTATAGTAATTTTCACTGACACCATCCGCTGCTTTAATATCCTCAGCCGCGTACACGTTAAAGGAAACATCCATCAGACTTCCAGTTACATAACTAAAGAAATGTTCCACCACACCTTTTGCATTGTCAAGCAAAGTTACATCATCTAAAAACTCACCTTTTTTATTTACCAGAAGGCGGGCAATCGGCACATCATCTTCCATCTTTACCTTCTGTACCTCAGCGGTATCGGAAATCTGAAAGCTGATATCAGTGGTGCGTAAATAGCCGTATGGTGCGATCTGTTCCCTGAGAGTATAGATTTCTCCAACCTTTAAGCCTTTGATTACATGCGGCTTGTCTTTTACAGATGTCCAGAAATCTACCACTTCGCCTTTTTTATTTAGGATAATTAAGGAAGCTCCGTCCAGTTCCACGCCGGTCGTTACATCTGCCTTTGTGATTTCCACGGTGGTTGGCTGGTTTTTCTTGGTGGCTTTTAATTTGATTACTTTTACATCCTGTCCCTGGTAGCTGGCATCAAATTCCAGGATTTCATCCGAGGAAACATAGCCATCCGGTGCCTGAAGCTCTTTCACATAATACTTGCCAAGCGGCAGGTCCAGGGTAATCTGTGCCAGTCCATTTTTGTCACTCTTTACCTTCTGAAGCAGGGTATCTGCCTTTACAATTACCTTATCGCCGGAATAAATGTCATTATTGTTATAAATTCCAAACTCGGCACCTTCCAGCTTTTTACCAGTTTCGGCATCCTCTTTCACCACTTTAAGTTCTACCTTCTGGCGCTTATTGGAAAATTCCACGGTTTCTTCCACAACTGGAGTGTTCTGATCTTTATACAGGAAGGTAAGCTCCTGGCTGTCCGAGTTAATGACAAACCCGGTTGGTGCTTTGGTTTCCACAACACGGTAGGTACCAAGGGGCAGATCATTTAGAATGGCCTCTCCTTTTTCATCTGTGGTAACCTTCTGGATCAGCGTATCTTTTGGGTAAATGACAGTGCGGTTGCCCGCTTCATCCACCTGGTGATCCGGGGTATAAATATCCTCTGCGGCATAAACCGCAAACTCAGCACCAGAAAGGGAAGTTTCCTCGTAGATAAAATCTTTTTTGAAAGATTTTAAGGTTTCCCCAGATTTATGGATGATGAGCTTTCCTTTTGCCGGATGGTTCTCATAGACAACCGTGATGATCGCATCCCCAGTTGTGGAATCCATCTGGTAAGCAGTGTTGCTGTCTACTTTAATCTCAACGAAATTGGTATTCTGGGTATAGCCGTCCGGGGCAGTCACTTCTTCAATGCGGTAGTTGCCACATTTTAAGGCACTTGGCAGAATCAGATAACCATTTTCATCCGTAAAATAAGATTTATGGGTAACGGTACTTGGATAAGTTGTGGTCTGCTCCACGTATTTTCCTTCATCCAGGTTGTAAATCTTAAACTCGGTGTTTGCAACCAGGACCGGCTTCTTGGTTTCATCATCCTGTTTAATGATTTTTAGTTTTGCAGAAAATTCTCCGTCTAAAAGGACCCGCCAAACCTGTGGCTCTGACTTATTTTCGCTGATTATAACCGTAAAATCAGCAACCGGTTTAAAATTATGCGGTGTTGTGGTTTCCCTTACCACATAAGTTCCATATGGAAGGGGGATTGTGCAGGCATAGCCTTTTTCGTCTGTAAAGATCTCGGTCTTTCCATCTTCTGTCAGTACTACAGGAACGGCATTTGCAAAATCATAGGAACCATCCTCTTTTGTACTTAAGCTGCTTACGAGATAAGCGGAAAATCCGGCGCCTTTTAACAGATCGGCATCTGTTTTTCCGTTATTTGCAGCCTTAATCAGCTGGAACGGCTGTTTTTTCACATTCTCGGCAACTGTAATGGTACAATCGATTTCTTTCAACTGGTCACCTTCATAACCGCCTTCCACATCATGCTCTTCTTCATCCAGGACATAACCTGCAGGCGGAGTAATCTCTTTTACATAGTATTTTCCAGGATAGAGACCGGATACACTTGCATTTCCAGCTTTGTCGGTGGTAAGTGTAGCAACCTGGGCGTCTTTTGGATAAAGGACACCGCTGCTGCCATCCGGGTAACCAATTGCTTCCCTTGCATATAGGCCATAAACAGCACCTTCTAAAGTTGCATCTCCCTGTGCGTTCTTTCCCGTCTCACTGTCTTCCTTTGTAAGATGGATATTCACACGGACGCGCTCATCTGTAAAAGTATGTGTAAATTCTACTTTTTTCTCTTTATCCCCTGCATAATTAAATGCAAAGGAATAAACATCAGAAGTATTTAACACGTACATCTGGGGTGCCTGAAGTTCTTTGATATAGTAGGAATTGTTAACCGGAAGGTCTGCGGTATAACCTGCTTTTCCATCCGTACCAGTAGCTACCTTTTCAATCAGGGTGTCTTTTCTGACGATCACATTCCCGTCTGCAGATACAATATCATTCCCTGCATACATTCCAAAAACAGCACCTGTAAGCGGCTGTCTGGTTTCCCCATCCTGTTTTACCAAAGATACGGAGGCTTTTTGTCTGTCGTTGGTAAAGGTAACCGTGCTAAAAGAAACTTCTTCATTTTCACCGGCAGCTGATAAGGTTACGGTTTGGGATTCGCCTGTGCAGACCAGCTTATCCGGTGCCTGTGTCTCGGTTACCACGTAGGTTCCTATGTTTAAGTTATCAAGGGTTGCACTTCCGTCTTCACCGGTTGTCAGACCTTCTTTTACAAGGGCACCATTCTGATAAATAGTAGATCCATCTGCAGCCACAATGTCCTCTCCTGCATAGACATTATATACCGCACCTTTTTGCCTTCTTGTTTCATAACGGAAGGTTACCTTTTCATCCGTTACATCTGCCCCTGTTAATACCTCACCCTCTTTGTAAACGGTAAGGGAAGCCTTTTTCTCATCGTCAAACAGCTCCTGTGTAACTTTGCTTCCCATCACAAGTGACACGCCGTGGGCGGTAGCATCCACAAGGTAGCCAGAGGGACCTGTGATCTCTTTTAAGTAAACCACATCCTGGGTTTTGTCAATTGTCACAGAAGAAACGCCATTTGCATCCGTTGGCGGCATTTCTGTAATCAGGTTCTGGCATGCCTCGTCGCTATAGACACCATAGACCGCACCTGCTAACAGGGCATTGGAGCCCCTATCTTTTTTGATAATCTCGATAGTAGCCTGCTGAAGCCAGGTGACGGAAAAATCTATGAATTTTTCATCGTCGACGCCCTCACCAAATACCAGGGCAAGGTTCTGGGTATCGGTACCGGTCGTTACTTTATACGCCGAAAAGTCTTTCGTAATGTAACCTTTCATCGTAGACTTCCAGGCTCCCGCTACCTTTGCCGCCTGGTCAAGCGGTGCGGATAAGTAAAAAGTAGTTCCACCATATAATTTTATACTGACTCCGGCAGCACTTGCTTCTCCTGTATCCACGTTATGGAAAACCACGCCAGATGGAAGCTTCATGGTAATGTTCTGTAAGGAATCCGCTTTAAACTTGATTTCTTCGGTACGCTGCTCATTTCCATCTATATAAGCAGTTACGTTGTCATTGGAAAACTCCATGGCAACATCCGGGATATCCGGCTGTGCCATGCAGTATTCATAAAGTTCCATGGCAAGAGCCTGTCCGGTAGAGTTTGCCCCGGAAAAAGCATCGTCACCTCCGCTTGCATAAGACACGGCCAAATGAGTGATAACAAACTGTTTCCCTGCAGAAAAATCCGGATGTTCCTGTTTGAAAAAGCCATTTACACCAGAAGCTTTGGTTCCGTAGTAGCACACTTTTGCAAGCTTTTTGCCATCCCCAAGTTTGGTGATCTTATACACACCATCCCCAGGGCTGTTTTTCGAGGGCTGAATACAATAAGCGGTTGCACTGACATTGTCAAATTTGACCGTATATTTATAGGTCAGATAACTGCCAAGCCCATAATCACTGTAGTAATAGCAGGTTCCCCTTGTCACATCCACATCGGTTCTGGTGCTGGCATAGGTAGCAATAAAAGAAACCGTTTCGCCCTCTTCCAGGCTTAAAAAATCAATTTCCTGTTCCTCTGCCTGCTCCAACACTTCGCCAAGCGTCAAGCCGGTCTCCGGATCCACAGTGTTCTCTTCCTCAGCGCGTTCCAGTTCAGAGTCAAACTCTTCCTCTGGCAGAATCTCGGAACCAAAACCATCATCCTCTTGAATAACTGTCTCTGTTGTGTTCTCCGGTTTCTCTTCTGTATCCACTTCTGTATCCACTTCCGTTTCTATAGACACATCTGCTTCTTCACCTTCTACTGGTATCTCTGCCAGATCTGCATCCTTTTTTTCCTCTTCTGCCGGAACTTCCACAGCAACTGCTGGCTGTTCCGGCAAAGGGTCAGGATCTTCGCTGTCCCCAGACTCCTCAGAACCGGAATTTCCAGCAGCCTGGGTTTCTGGTTCTTTTTCAGTTACGGTAATGGTTCTTGCAACCAGATAAGAATCACCTTCTTTGGGTGTGATCCGGTAAACACATTTATAGATCCCCGGTCTTCCAGAATCAAATGTGGTTCCGTCCTCCATGGCAGCCTTTTTCAGTTCTGCCCTGTCACCATCTTTTAAGCCTAACCCTGTAAAATCCTTCTCTACTTCAAAGTCGGTTCCCTGTTCAATTGTGATGGCAAAAGCCGGATCCGTAACGGTTTCTGTAATCAGTTCCTCTTCTGTTTTTTCTACGACCGCAGGTTCCTGCATAGCTTCCTGTGCCACTTCTGCCTCCGCTTCAGCGGATACTGTAAAAACACCTGTCTGAAGGAAGCTGCTGCAGCACAGCATAACCGCCATTGCACCTGCAAGCCACCTTTTTCCCTTAAATTTACCCAATGTTTTTCTCCTCTCCTAGATAATGGTCTGTCCCTGGTTTTTACCAGGCATGGTCTGTCCCTGATTTCCATCTTTTTCTCCTTTCTACTGGCCTGTTTAGCCAGATAAAAAGAGACCTGAATACAGATTTCAGATCCCCTTTTATTTGACTAAATCAATAAAAACTCTCTTTTTCTTCTGGTGGCTTGCTGTAAATCCAGTCATCCACGCCCTTGTAATTGCCGAGCCACAAACCGTCTGTATCCGTGTCCCAGCTGATTCTCTGGCAGTTTAACCCAAGCTTTTCGCACATGTCGTACAGTTTAAGGCATCCTTTCCGGATGGTATCACGCTTTCTCCTTTTTTGTGGGCACTCCTGCTTTCTCAACAACCGTTCTGGTGTCCCACATACGATGCACTTTTCCATACAGTCACAACGGCAGGTAAGATCCATCATTTTGTCCATATCCATACATTCGTACACGGTCTGTAACCCCCTGCTTTTTAAATCTGCAAGCACAGGCAACAGACTTTTATAGTTTCCAACCCCTGGGATTCCAATATAAGGATATCCGCTTCTTAGGCTGGCAAGCTCTGCCTTTAAAATTCCTTCTGTTACATGGATGCTCCTTTGTACCGGGCTTATATAGCCGGACACCCCGGCCGGGCTGCCACTTGAAGTCCCTCCATCAAACCCACTGCTTGTAAACCAGATATATTTTCTTTTGTTCACCGGATGGTCAACCCGGATCTGAAAGCCCTTTATTTTATGATTCAGGGAATACACAGGGCACAGGTAGCCTCTGTTTCCCTCATAAAACGAAGCTTCCCACATGCCGTCCCGATTCCGAAAAAAACCTGGGATTCCGTCCAGCCTAAATCCTTTTTCCAATAGTTTTTTCGCAATAGTCCCTGCCTTTTTGGGTTCAATGCTTTTATAGCCCTTTCGTTCCAGTTCCTTTATTTCCGGATCTGTCACACCACGTCTTTTCAAGTCCTGTTTATGCAGGGTGTGAAGCTGCAAAAGGGAAAGCATCTGACGGTACACAAGGTCCACGTATTCTGGGGATCTTTTAACCTCGTCCGTTTTGGCCTTGTAACGGCAAGTTATCTTTTTATAGGTACTTCCTGTCACCTGACCGCCATTTTCCAAGCGGTTTATGATTTCCTGATAAGCTGTTTTGCACCGGTCTTCTCCATAAAGCCCCATAATGTCTGCATACAGGGTAAGCATATTTCCGCCCTGCCCGCAGTGGAAACAATGGAAAACGTTTTTGATTTCCCCATTTTTGCTAATGCAAAAGCTGCATTTTCCTCTGGTATCGCCACAATAGGGGCATTCCACCGGAAACTCCTGATCTGATCCTCCTTCAAGGCACCGTATGGACAGTAACCACGCCACTTCTTTTATGGTAAATGGATGTTCGTACATAATCCCTCCTAAAAAATGTGGCTCCGTTCTCCCGGAGCCACAATACGTTTATGCTGCAAGTCTGTTCTGTTTTTCATGTGCCACAATAATCTTTGCAGCATTTACCATTTCCATGTTGCTGCCGTAATAACCGGTTGCCATCCATCTGACTGTGTCTGCCCCTTTTGGGTTTTCCATCATCTCACCGAGCGTCTTTCCACTAAAAAGACCAAAATTGCACATTACCTTTCTGGCACGTTCCAGCTCTTCTTCCTCAGATTCCATACCGAAGCCTTCGTCTGTTTCCTCTTCGCTGTCATCTGCAAAGGGGTTTTCGTCTTCTGCACGAACAAAATGAAACTCTTCTTCCTCGGTTTCACCAGAAATTTCTTCCGCTTCTGCTTCAAAACGCTCTGTATCCTCGGGCACTTCGTCTGGCATCTCATCTGCTGTTTCCTCTAAGGGTTCCTCACTTGTACCAAGCGTTTCTTCTTCAGACTCGTTTTCCTCCAGAAAACTCTCTTCCAGATCTTTTTCTTCCATGCCAAACTGCATCTGGCCAGGCAAATTTTCATCCTCCTCTTTGCGTGCATCCCGGATCTCGTCAGGACTGATTTCAAGATCAAAAGAATCATCCGAAACCGGAACAGCCTTTTTACTGCTTCTGCTGTTTCCATTACGAACGGTCTTCAAGGTAGTTTCTTTTTGCTTCAAAGACTGCCCGGTTTCTTTTGTAGAAGTGAAAGCAGAGTCAGATTTCGGGGGATTTTCAGACTCTTCTTTGGCTTCCTTCTTCTTTGGCTCTGTCTGCACCGCATTTTGGTTCTGTTTTTTTGCAGGTTTCTTTGGTTCCTCACTTTTTTCTTTTTTTGTTTTATCGCCATCCGGAGCAGGGCCTCGCATATCCGGATCCTCGGTGGTCGCCTGGACGATGTTGAATTTATTTAATAAATAATACTTCAGTCCGTAGCTCCAGGCTGCACCTTTGGCCTTGTCTGGAACCTCATTGGTTCCGACTACATGAATATCACTGTAATTTTTTTCTTCTGGATGATCTGCATTTGTCCAGCAAAGCTTTAAATCCGCTTCATACCGCCACATATTGCCAAACGGTGTCAGATAGGCTGGATTTCCAGAAGCATCCAACTGCGTAGATACTTCACCAAGGACCTCAAAATCCACGCCGTATTTATTTAAGGCAGGGGTGAGGTATTCATAGACATCATCCAATCTCACAAAATCATAGGGCACCTCTTCGCTGTAACGTTTTCTTAACAGCTTTGGCACCATCTTTCTTATTTTGATCATTTTCTGAGTCAGGTTCAGATACGCATATTTACCCATAAATTCAGTTCCTCCTTATTTTATGCTGCACCTTTTTGCAGCTCTTTCATTTCTTCCCGCACACAGCCAATGTAGATTCTTTTTTGCGAAATCTCCCAAAAAGATTCCGAAAGCCACTTATCTGCGATCATTTTTACAGCCTTCTTCGCATGGTTCAAGGTGTAAAGAAACATCACATCCGTATATTCCATCTGCGCTTTTTCAAAGGTAAAGCTTGGACTGTAAAACAGCTCCTCAGGCTTTATTCCAGCCTCCAGGAATCTCTTGGAAGTTTCCTCTACCTGTATCCGGTTTATATTTGGAACAAGGCTACTCCTCTGGTGCTGGTACTTAAGCAAAAGCTGATCCCAGTTTGTATCCATCATGTTTTTCACCAAATGGGTAACCTTCATTTCCACCTCTTTCTTCAGACTTTCTTTCGTCGGAAAAAGAAAATCGGCAGGTATCCCGACCGCCTGATAGAATACAGAATCTGCCTCATACAAAGAATAATCCGGCAGATAAAGTATGCTGCAAAGCTTTGGTTTCCGAAGCTGTAAACAATCCCTCCAAGGAGAAGCTGCATAAAATAACATGCAGTTTTCTTCCTGGCACTTTATGAATAGCTGGCTATGAAACTTTTTAATACTGTGTACCGGATCCTGTATCCACGAAAGTAATTCCCTGGATTTTTTTGCTTCCATAACCCAGTCCGGATACTGCATATGTTCCTCCTTCATACAAAAAGACAGGGGTTCCTGCCTTTGTCATTATTTAATATTTAATTTCACCTGGCATATCAAGCTCATGCCAGCGTTTGCTTACACAGGCTGCCACTTTTTCCTCCAAAAGAAGTAGTCCTCTCGCATTCGTTTCCTGCTGCCTTGCAATGGAAATCACATCACAGATCCCGCAATAGATTTCGTAGGCACTACAGGGGACATCCCCTGCTGCCGCCCGAAAACGCTCTACCGTTTCTGCAATCAGCTTTTTGGAAAAACCAGCCTGCTTCATAACGCCGATCATGGCATTGGCAGGATGGTTCACCCAGATTTCACTAAGCCGCAGGACCTCCTGCAGAGCTTCCTTATAGTATTCAAAAATAGAAGCCATGTTCTGGTTGAAGTCTTCGGTACCCTTGCAGTTTTTGTGACGCACTTTCAAGTTTTCTCCCAATACAATATATTGGTTCTGAACGGACACCGTATAGAAGATATTGGCTCCTGAACTTCCCACATCGGAGGTGGTGATCCGGACCGAAGCATACAGCTCTCCGTTAAAAGTCTTCCCATAGCGTTCCAGCAGTTCCTTGTAGGCTTCGGTCAGTCGCCGGTCTCTTAGCTCCCAGGTCGCATTTACCAGATTATGGTCCGCACATCCGGATTTAAAAGACGCGTATTCAAAATCGCTGTAGATATAAGCCCCTGCAATTTCATAGACCTCTGGCATGGACAAGATAGAATAGTCTTTTTCGTCGCCAGACAGGACTGCCCGCACCTTGCCTTCACAAAAGCGGAGCAGGGATTTTCCCCTGGAGACCTTCAGACATTTGTTCAGGATATAGGCAAGTGTTTCTTTGTCTAATTCTGCAAGCGCCTTTCCGTCTATCCTGGCCCTGCCTTTTAAGCTTTTGATGGCAGATATGCCAAGAAAACAGCTGCGGTCTGGGGTTTTAATCAGCAGCCCGGAATTATTTATGGTATCCTCTTTTAAATATTCCAGATTGATATTCCCAATCGGGGTGCAGGTACTGTCCTTCGTAACCGCTTCCACTGTCAGATCCTTGCTTTGTGCCCGGAACCATTCGGCCCGTTTTTCCACATCATCCAGATACTTGTAAAAAGCGGATTCCTCTTCAAACGTTACATTAAAATCATCCTTATAGTACATAGCCCCTCCTTTTGCATTCAGGACAGGAGCTTTACTTCAATGGACTTAATTCTTCCATCCGCAATCTGGAATTCATATCCATCTTTTGCCATATCAAGCAGCATTCCCAGTTCTAACAAATTTACAGCATCCCAATTTACTTCCTGCATAAAATGTTCTCCTCTTCTTTCTTTTTCTGTTATCTGGCATTCCTTTTTTCCATTTTGACCAGTACGGTCTCTTTAATTTTTCTCATTCTGCTTCCTCCTTTTCTTCATTTTGCAACAAAAAAAGACACCAAAAGAATTCCTATCTTTTCGTATCTTCCAATGTTCTAACTTATTTGCTGAGTTTAGGGCGAACCGCCCAAAAGAGATTCATCCGGAATGTCCGGATCTAAAATGTAAGATCAGCCATAGATGACTGATAAAATATGATTTCATTTAAAGGTTACCACAACATCTTGTGGCTGTCAAACACATTTTTTATATATTTTGTGTTTCAAAATTTATTTTCTTTTATGCATCTTCCTCTGCTATAAGGGGAAGGATATTCATTGCAAGCGCCCTGCCATTTTCGTCCGTTCCAACTTCAAACTGTACAGGCTGCTTACCGGAAAGCATTTTAAAGCCTTCCATCTTGATCTGGGAGAAATGTGCGAAGTAATCCTCGCCATCCTCCCCGGTTACAAATCCGTAACCTTTTTTTGCGCTGAACCATTTCACGGTTCCACATTTTGTTTCCGCCATATTGCATAGCTCTCCTTTATACATATTTTCCATGCGTTTACATGGAAACAGGGCGGCATGGACTCGAACCATGCCTGGTACTCCCTGACCCGGATTACTCTTTTACTTCCTCCACTCCAAAAAAATTTCCAAAATCAAAAGCTGCATCCAACCTTCGAATTCCTGAGAATGCATGTGCATTCTGGTTAAAATAAAAGCGGTAGGCTTTTCCATACATGACAACTGTCTCTTTATTTAACAAAAGCTCTGTGGTAATCCCATCATCCCCTTGCACCAGAACCCTCTTAAAACCATCAAAAAGAAGTTCCGCATGGATCTCTGTCACAGTTCCTTCCACCACCTCATAGGATTTTGTAACTGCCAGGTAATAAATATACCCCGCATACCCAATTCCACAGACTGCCAAAAAAACTGTCCATCCCACAAATCCAGCTGATTTTTGCGCCAGACCAAGGGCACAGCCTCCATACAATAAGAGAAACGATAACAGTAAGGTATTCACAATTCTCTTTTTAAAAAAGCCCGGTATCCCGGTATAATGTTCTCTGTATTTTAGGTACTGCTCAGACAGCCATGTTTTCCATTTCTTCTTTTTCTTCAAGGAGACCTCCTTCTTGGATGCAGCTGATTACAAACTGTTTCTTCTTAAATAGGGAAACCAGGATCTGCATGAATTCCTGCAAGACCTGTTTCTGAACGATCTTTCGTTCTTCCACAGACAGGGGAACGGCACCCGCCTGTCTGGTTAACTCTGCCAGATGATAAGGAATATAGCCACCACCTGCAAGCTGCTGTAGAACCATTCGCTCTTCATAGGTAAACACGGGCCTTTTAAAAGCCCGCAATGCGATTTTCAGTCCTTTTCCAAGTGCCAGATCGTCTGCAAATGCGCCTAACCGCTCTGAAAACGAATCCGTGACAGGCGATACCACAGATTTACTAAGAAGGAGCCACAAAGCTTCCTCCTTACTCTCGCCATCACACTCCGCTACCAGACCACGTTTTTTCAGGCGCCTTAAGCAAAACAAAAAATCCTCTTCGTCCGCCCATTCGGTTGCATACTCTTCTCCAAATGTAAGGCATAATACCCGGTACATTTGGGAATAGATTCTATTTTCTGCACAGAGGCTCCAGGTAAGAGCCGCCCACAGCATGCCTTCCATCTCTGTGAGCACCTTCTCCTGACCGTCAATCTTTACCAGAAGCCTGCCCTCATCATCTTCCATTTTGCATCCAATGGCTGTGTACCATTTCATAATCCAGTTCCTCCTAGTGTAGCTTCATAACTTCCAGGAGTTTCGGAATCACATAACAGGCAATCATTCCTGCTACAATGCAGACTTCGATATTTGGTTTTCGAAGGTTCCATACCTCCTGGTTCTTCGTTCCAATGATCCGGGTTTTTCCGGGAACATTCCAGCGGAGCTTCCTATAAAACTCCGTAAACCTCTGATGATTAAATCCAAACGAGCGGACAAGGAAGATCGTCCGGTCCTGCTCTTCTTCGTCCAGAAGGAAAAAGCTCTCCCGGTTTTCATTTTCGCCCAACACAATGTAAAATTCCGGGATTCCTCTGCGACTGCCCTCTACGATTTTATCAATCTCTTCATAAAAGATCCGGCAGCATTCATAATGCCCGTTTTTTTCCGGCTGGCAGACTGCCAGACTGAATTCATCCAGCTCCATGTAACAGACTTCCGCTTCCATGATTCTTTTACTGATTTTGTTTGACTGCCTTAGAAGAAGAAAAATCCCAAGGAAAAGTGCCGCACACAGATATATGAGATCCCAGCATCGGATCTGGAAAAACAGAAAATAAGCCGCGATTCCCTCTATAAGGGAGCCTGCTCCGATCAGTACAAAATACCGTTCCCTTAGATCCATCAGGTGGTAGACATCTTCCTCATCCGCCTGCAAACGCAGGATATTTTTTCCATTTCTCATGCTGCCAGCGTTTTCTTCTCACAGGAAGAAATTCGGTTCGTCTTTGCATATTGTTCCATAAGTATATTACACTCCCGGATAGTTTCCTCACACCGGTACTCGGAGAACATTCCAATGTGCATGTCCTTTTCCCGCAGGCACAGGCGGTTCTGCAGCCAGATATAAGCACCATGTTTGGTCATGATGCCAGCCTGTACCACCTTATTTAACGCCCGGTGTGCTTCAATCCGTTTATGGCGAAGATCCCCATTTGCCAGAGTTCCCATAGGCCGCATACTCTTTTTATGGACTCCAATATAAGAATCACAGGATGGGTAACCACTGCAAACATACAAATAGTTATCAGGATTTAAATTACGCTCACCATAAACATACTCTGCTGGACGCAGCACCGCCAGCCCGCCACAGTAGGGACAATACAGTTTTTCATTCTGCTGTTTTTTCTTCATTTTTGCCATTTCATTCGTCTCCTTTCCTGTTTGTCCCGATTTTAAAAAAATCGCATTTTCTGTGTCAATAGGATTTTCGTTAGTTTTAATTTTTATTTATATCTTTTAATCAGCCTTGTGATAATCCCTTCTGCGACTTCGTAATTATCGTTAATTCTGGTCACTACAATTCCGATTTTATCTCCCTTTCCCGGAAGGGTTGGCATGTTGCACGAATGTGCCACGGCATTCACCCCGATATCAAGCCTCATAAAATACGTGCCTTTATAAACTTCTGTGATCACACCTGTGTACTTGCCCTGACGGTGGCATTTCCGAAGATTATCTTTATTGAGATTGGCCGTCGGGGTTTTGGCATCCACTTCCACGCTAATCTGTTCTGGTTCCTGACCATCTACTTTATTAACCATAACCTGGACAAGGTCACCAACCTGGAATTTTTCACTGGCATCCAGCATCCACTCCCAGGCCATATCACGCGCCCGGACGGATACTTCCACACCAAACACCTCCAGGCGTACTGCTTTTGGTGCTACTGCGATCACCCTGGCTTCTGCGATTCTTCCGGGATACAGGAGCGGCTTCTCCCCTTCTTCTCCAATGTAGAAAGTCTGACGCTTTTTCAGCATGGCATCCTTTCGTGAGGCTACCACACTCCGGCTTTTGGTATCCAGATCCTTGATAATGAAATCAATGTCACAGCCAAGCATGTTGTTGGCAATACGAACCTGGCGGTTTAAGGTGTCTGCGTTCTCCCGGCCGTCTCCGCTTAAGTTAATCATCATTTCATTCATCGGGATGATAATACGAAAACCGTTGTAATAAGTTACTGCAACCATCCAGCCGCTTTCCAGCTTCTCAATACCACCAAGCTGGCCTGTGAGTACCTTTCTGGTACGGTGTGCATTAAGTAGCTGGTGCCATCTGGTATCCTCCTGCTCCTGTGCGCTCTCCACCTGTGCGTCAACGTCGATTGTTAAGACACCTTCATAGGCTGCGCGTGGAATTTCTTTTTCCGTTACTTCTTCAATTGCTTTTTTTGTGTTCGCCATGTGTTGCCCTCCTATTATTTATACGACAAGAAGGCACAAAAAAAGCAGCCTGCATAAACAAACTGCTTTTTCGTGCCTTCTTTTTACGAGTACCATTCTATTATAAAGAGAATCTGAAGTCAATATTATGGATGTTGCAATCGTGTCGCATTTTAGTTGCAAATAAATACACTTGCTAATATTGGCTGCAAAAATCTTCAAAAGTTCAAGCCTAATAAATTTTTTATTCCAGTAAATTCTTATAACCAATCTCCCAGGTAATTATTTATCTCCTAAATTTCACTATTTTTTAGAAGATATTTCAATCATTAGGAGATAAACTCACCATCACCCGAAAGGCAATACCTAAAGGATTCCATTTCGCGTATATTTGTCAGTAAATATATTGATTAATTAGTTGATATTTTGCAGGTATCTGCTATAATACAAGTAAAGAAAGGAGTTGACGATTATGGCATCTGTTATGAGTGCAATTAAAAATACGGTTCCGATCAGCCAATTTAACCGTGGCCTTGCTGGAAAAATTTTTGAAGATGTGAAGCAGAGTGGTGCTAAAGTCGTAATGAAAAACAACGTTGCAGAATGTGTTCTCATTTCCCCTGAAGAATACGTCCGTCTAATGGATGAGGTAAATGATGCTCGTCTTCTTGCCGTTGCTTCTGAACGTATGGCACACTTTAATCCTGCCACTTTAATTTCTGAGGAAGAAATGAACCGCCGTCTTGGTATTACAGAAGACGATCTTACCGGTTTTGACGAGGTAGACATTGAATGAATTGGAAACTAGAATACCTTCCTGAAGCAGAAAAAGACTTAAAAGACCTAGATGGAAGTCAGCGTATTCTTGTTCTGAAGGCCATCAAAAAAGTTCAGCAAAATCCACTGCCTGTTGAAGAACAAGGTTATGGAAAACCGCTTGGTAATCACAGCAGTACTAATCTTGCCGGACTTCTGAAGATTAAACTCCGCTCTGCTGGTTTGCGTGTTGTATATCAGCTTCGCCGTACCGAATCGTCTATGATGATTATTGTAATCGGCGTCCGAGCAGACGAAGAAGTATATGAAATTGCTCAGAAAAGAGCGAATAAACACAATCTTTTTGATTAACCTGCACCTTTTTAAGTGATTACATTCATCTGTATAAAGCTTTTGTTAATACACAAGCAATTACCGTGAACCACCGATACCCCTTATAGTTCTTTCATACTATTTCAATTGAATCACAATGTACCCATAAAAAATGCAGGGATGCTCACCTCCAGCGATACATCTCTGCATTTTTAGATATGTTGCAATCATGTCACATTTTAGTTGCAAATAAGTACAACTGCTGGTTCAACGGATGAGCCAATTATACTCTTTTCTACAGTCTAAAATGTAATCCACATAAACTGTATCATCCTCAATTTGATATAAAATCAAATACCAGTTTTTCACAAACATTTTGTGATATTTATTACATGGAATATAAGGTTCATTCAAAAAAGGAAAACGATTTGGACTATACGCTAATGAACGCATTGCTTCCATTAATTCTTTTTTCTTATTTCTTGCGGCATCCTTATCTACCTGTGCCAGAAAGCGAATATGTACTCCAAGCATTTGCTTCGCCCGGTCCGATACGATAACTTTGTATTTTCTTCTTTCTGACATTTTCAGCCCTCTTCTATTATATTATCAAGATAACTTTCCAATTCATCAAGACTGCATCCTGTTCTTCCTGCCAGACGATCCTCTTCAACAGCAAGCAGTTCTTCTCTTAATTTCAACATTTTCTCCCGTCGGTTAAAGGATTCAATATCCATCACCACAAGATCACCTTCTCCATTTTTTGTCAGAAAAACAGGCTCTGAAGATTTACGGCAAAGATCTGCAATCTCATTATAATTTTGTCTAATAGCAGCTGATGGACGAATGTTCATAAGATCACCTCTCGCTTTCATAGTAATATTATATACATATTATAATTTTATTATGCTATATTTGTCAACATCTATTACAGGCATATTCCATTTCTATTACAGGCATATTCCATTTCTGCCCCAGCTTCTCTATTTTCATTCTGAAATTATCTCTCAATCGTAAAATGAAATACTAACTGTTCCTGATCCTCCGATGAAGTTCTTAAGGATTTTCGAATTCCGGTGGTATCTGCAAAA
Source organism: Ruminococcus sp. 1001713B170207_170306_F1 (assembly GCF_015668065.1). NCBI lineage: Bacteria > Bacillati > Bacillota > Clostridia > Eubacteriales > Oscillospiraceae > Ruminococcus > Ruminococcus sp. 1001713B170207_170306_F1. The sequence continues at coordinate 89,430 of NZ_JADPEX010000009.1, forward strand.
GTTCCACCATAAGCATCTACCTTGATCCATTTACCGTTTACCTTTACTTCATTCCACTGGTGTGTCCAGCTGCCGGCATTCACATGCCGTACCGGAACATTCGCAGCCTCACAAAGCAGTGTGTACGCTTTTGCATATCCTGAGCAGGCTGCTTTTTTCATTACCAAAGCTGCATAAGCTTCATTTCCATAATTCTTCTGGTAGGCTTCTGAAGACTGGTTTAACTGCCAGGAACAATGCTCGGTCAGATACCGGAACAATACAAAAGCCCGCTCCTTTGCATTCAGATCCGCAGCCACATATTTTTTTACGATTTTCTTTGCTTCTTTCTTGGCCAGATTAAGGCGTTTGGATTTATTCGGCTCTTTTACGGTCACTTTACATTTCAGGGTACGTTTTCCCACTTTTGCACAGATGTATGCTGATCCACCCTTTTTTCCAGTTACTTTTCCAGAAGCCGAAACAGATGCAACGGATTTTTTAGAAGAACTCCATTTTACTTTCTTTTTGCTTCCCGATACTTTCAGCGACGTGGAAGCTCCCCGATAGATGGTAACCGCCGATTTGTTCAGTTTCACTTTTGCAGCCTGGACATCCACTGGCCTTATAAAGCTTCCAAGGAACAAAACTACCAATGCCAGCCAAACAACTACGAATTTCTTCTTTCCTGTGTTACATTTTTTTGCTTTTCTCATCGCAAACCCTCCATTTTCGAAACCATTTCCTGTTGCAGTTCCAATGTAGCAATTTGATTTTTTCTGTGTCAATAGGATTTTTGAAAAAAATATTTTCAAATAAAAAAGTGATTCACTATTTTGCAAATCACTTTTACAATTCTTATTTATAATCAAATATCCTTTTTTCGCAATTTCACCTATCACATTTATTGCGGTCTTGGTTACAAGCACTAATCAATTTCTTCAAATAATTCGTCAAAGGTAATCTTTATCTTTGGAAAATGAAGCAGTTGTAACTCATCCTTATTTTCTTCTGTGACTGTTTTTAAAAGATAGTATTTGGGAATCTCCCCCTCATAATCCAGTTCATAGATTTCAACTGTTTTTTTACGCCAGTCAACGATCCAATACTCTTCAATCTCCTGCTCACAATACAGCTGCATTTTCTCTGTCCGGTCATAATTTTCTGTTGATGGTGACAAAACCTCCATAACAAAACGTGGCGCATCTGTAAAAGTGTTTCCACGCCTTGATTTCGTACGGCAGTTTATGGAAGCATCCGGAATCACAATCTTGTTATTGCCCTGGTTATCTTTGAAACGGTATTGCACATTATCCGAATATACATAGCAAGTACTATTTTTTAACTGGTGCCTGACCGCTGCAACAAAATTTACAATTACAGCAGAGTGCTCTGGTGTAGATCCTTCCAGATCTGTTATTTTAAGATCCCAATCCATATTTCACCCTCCTGCATTTTACAATATAAAGAACTTCTTGTTTTCTCTAAATTCCACTCTTCTCTATTAAAAGAAAAGAATTATTTTTGTCTCCTCCATTATAGCATCCTCCCTGTAGATTGGAAAAGTAATTTTTTTTAAGATTGGTGCATAAACAGGGGTGTTGGCCCTCCGTGACTCGCTTTTTGCACCTGTCAGGTACAATACCGAAACGCCTTATCTGTTAAAATCCTTGCAAAGATTAGTCCAAGCGGAAGCGCTGCAATGATCAGAAGTGCAGCTGCAAACCAGGAGGCAGACACAGATAAGGACATGATTCCAAGATTATAAAATCCACGGTATAAATAAAGCCCCGGTACCATGATCACAATAGAAGGAACGGTAACGGAAATCCTTGGGTAGCCCACCTTATTTTTCAGAAGGGAGGCCAGAAGCCCGGCTGTCAGAGCTCCGATAAATGCGGTCACTGCCGGAGGTAAGGCGGCAAGATCCACAAGCTCCAGCCGCAGGGTATTTGCAACCGCCCCAAGCACTGCTGCAGAACAGGCAAGCCTTACCGGACTGTTAAACATGATGGAGAAACCGAACACGCCGAAAAAGCTTGCAATAAGCCGTGTGAGGATCCACATTGCAACAGGCATATGGATCTTTATGAAATCCACCGGCTGTAAGTGAAGAAGCATAGCCATGATCCAGGCAGACATAGTGGCTACCAGAACAATAATCAGTGCATAAGTAAGCCGTTCCATACCAGAACGCATATCCAGTTTTGCCAGGTCGATTCCGCTGGTAATAAAGGGAAAACCAGGGATGATAAAAAGCATGGCACAGATATATCCTGCTTCATGCTGAATGGAAATCCCAAACAGGATTTCCCCTAATTTTAATAATCCTGCATATACAAAGCATGCCAGGGAGACAGAGGAAACAATGCCAAGGAACAGGGTAAAATGATGCTTGGTCAGCTTGCAGCGAAGGAAATTTCCAAGTCCTGCTCCAATAAAAGCACAAAACATCTCTACTGGTCCTCCGCCTAAAAGAAAGGTAAATCCACAGCATGCAATGGCGGCAGCCAGTCCCAGGGCAGCCGGGGAATAAAGGCCATGGATCCTTTCAATTTCATCCAGATAGCTGTGAAGCTCTTCCCCGGACATGTTTTTTCCCTCTGTTTCAAAATTGCGGATAAAATGCTCCAGCCGGTTCAGCTTTGACGTATTCACCCCTGTATTGGTAAGGCATAAAGACTGGGTAAAGCCATTTTCCCCATCAAAACAGGTGTACTCAATGGACATCAGTCCGATATCTGCGGTACAGGTAATTCCCATTGCTTCGGCCAGGGCATTCATGGAGCTTCGGACCCTCCAGGCTCCAGTCCCACAGGATAAAAACATGATCCCCACACGTCCGATAATGGAAGCCTTTTCGGTGATGCTTGCATTTATAACGGGAGTATTTTGGCCATTTTCATCGGTGTATTCATGCCACTCCACGTCCATGTGATTTTTTCTGATCATTTCTGGCTGCATAAGCCCACTTCCTTCCGAAAAGTCCCTTTATAATTTCAGGCTGTCATTTCCAGCTAGTTCCATCATCCGCTCCCTGCAGGCAAGGACGATCCCGTCAATTTCCTCCATATGCTGGAGCATTTTCTTTTCAAACTCATGGATGGGAAGCAGAACGCCAAGTTCATCAAAGGGTTTCTCAGGATTTTCCTTTTTTACACCGGTCTCCTGTCCGTAAAAGACCACTGCACGGGGTGCTGCCTGCTGGATCTCCTGGAAAGTCTTCCATACAACCGCATAAGCCTGCGCTTCTGTAAGCCCCAGCTTACAGGTATCCGGAAGTGCATAGAGGATTAAAATCCCACGCTGGCACTCTTCTTTTTCCTCTTTAATTTCCAATCCATCCATGTAAGAGCGTACAATGTCATATCCATCTGCCAGATAAAGTCTGGATCTTGGTACGCATTCATGCCGGTCAAAGGTTTCCTTAAATTTTCCATAGTCATGGGCGGAAACCATCTTTCCAACATCTTTAAGAAGCTTCCCTTCCACATTGGTAAGAAGGACCGGATTCTCTCCTGCCTTTCCATGGAATTTTCTTGGGATCAGATAGGCTTCGCGGAGCAGATCAAACATACTTTTTCCGCACAATTCCAGAAGAAGGGCACTTACATCCCCGTTCTGGTAAGCGTGAAAGAGTACCTGCAAAAAGTGGTCCGGATCCTCATCCACCAGCATATGTTCATCATCCAGATACTGGTAAAACACTTCACGAAGTCTTCTTGATGCCTCCGGGGAAGCCAGGATTTTGGAAAAAATATCTTCTACAGCCTGTTCTCTTGGTAAAACTGTTTTCATACTAAAACGCCTCTTTTTCTGTTTGGATCATGATGAGAGCTGTACTTGTCTCTTTTCGGGAGGGATTATAGCATTGTTATAGTCATACCGCAATAGGATGAAAGGTTTCTCTTTCATATCATATTTTTATGTCTGCCATATCATTGACCGTTGTATGTGTTTTCCATTACAAGTTTCCATGAAATAAAATTTGTGAAAAATACCGTATCTTATCATCGGTCCCCCAGCAGATCATTCCCACCGCATCTGCCATTTCCTGGGCATCAACACAGTAGGCGGACATGCAGGAATGGTGCCTGTAAGGACCAGCGGACATGATCAGCAGGTCGGTATTTCCAGATTCCATTATTTTAGAGGCCAGCTGTTCGGTGAGTTTATTGTGCGCAAGCTTCGCCATTTTGTAGTCCATATCCTTGTTTTGTATCGTCTGGAGAATAAGCGCTTTTTCATAGGCGAATACCCTTTGTTTCATAGATTCTACTGTTCCGCATTCAGGTGGACAGGCGGGATTCACGTTGTAACATCCACACTGATTTTCTTCACAAAACTTTCGGTATTCCGGTTTGAACACAAGTTTTTGTGTATCCATGATTGCCGCATTTGAAAACCCAAGTTTTTTTGCTTCTTTGATGTAATCCATAGAAAACCTCCTCCAAGTTTTTTACAACTCACTAAAATTTTCTCCATACGCTGGTTTTAAACCCGCCCAGCTACAATTGTGTTTTTTAATTCCCTTGCCGCAGCGCCCATAGGATGCTGGCTGTCATACACCAGACAGATCTGACGCTCCGGGATTTCGTCTTTTAGTGGGATCTGTACGATTTCTTTTTTCAGAAGGGAGGGCGCTGCCATTGGCTGGGGCAAAAAGGCAAGGCCAAGCTCGCATTTTACAAGCGGCAGGATCTGGTCCGCAGTGGCAGCTTCCGTATCCGGGGAAAGATCCAGGCCATGGGATAAAAATACACTGTTGTAAAATTTATAGGTCATAGTTTCCCGTCCAAGAGAAATCAGCGGATAGTTCTTTACCTCCCGAAGGGAAAGCTCCTGGCTTCCAAGCGCTGTAAAAGTGGTACCACCAACCAGAATCTCCTGGAAGGGCATGAGCATGATCTGTTTCAATGGGGAATCCACCTCTGCCGGAGTGGAAACTACTGCAAAATCGATCTTTCCGCTTTTTACGGATTCAATGGCTTCCGGGGTGGAATGGTTATAAAGCTTCAGCCGGATTCCCGGATAAGTCATATGGAAATTTTTTAATTTATCAAGCAGGAAAATATTCAAGGCAGTTTCGCTGGCGCCAATTGCTATACTTCCGTGGGAAAGCCCGGAGCTGTCCGCCAGCTCCTCTTCTGCAGCCTGAAACTGCTCCATTGCACCAAGCACATGGGTATAAAGCCGCTCTCCTTCCGGGGTAAGCTGTACACCGCGGTTAGTACGGATAAATAAAGTGGTATTCAGCTGCTGTTCCAGACAGTTCATGGCCCGGGTGATGTTAGGCTGGCTGTTGTTTAACGCCTGGGCGGCCTTGGTAAAGTTGTGGTATTTTGCCACATAATAAAAGATCTTGTAATACTCGAAATTTACGTCCATAATATTTTTCCTTTTCTTTTGGCATATCATATATTTATTCCAATTATATCAATTATAGTTTTTACTTATTCCTACGTCAAGCGTATTATGTACCCGAATAAAAAAGGGAAACAGGAACGTGTTTTCAAAGGAGGAACAAATGCTTACAGCAGTAACCGGTATAAACTGGGGCGATGAAGGAAAAGGCCGTGTGATCGATCTTTTAGCGGAGCAGGCAGATGTGGTAGTCCGCTACCAGGGCGGCAACAACGCAGGTCACACAGTGGTCACCGACCAGGGTAAATTTGTCTTAAATCTTCTCCCATCTGGTATCTTACATCCAGGTGTGGTATGTGTCCTCGGGGACGGAATGGTAGTCGATCTGGAACATCTTTCCCGGGAAATCCATGAAATAGAGAAAAAAGGAATCCGGGTTACACCGGATCATCTGAAGCTTTCAAAGCGTGCCACGATCTCCATGCCATGGCACAAGGTACAGGATGAGTTAGAAGAAAACCGGCTGGCAAAAACCGGAAGCGCCTTTGGCTCTACCCGCCGTGGAATCGCCTACGCCTACAGTGACAAGTACCGTAAGAAAACCCTTCGTCTTGGGGATCTGCTTCATTTAAAAGAGGATTCCGTAAAAGCCAGATTAAAAACCATGCTGGAGGCAAAAAACCTGGAGCTTGCAGGCTGCTATCATCAGGAGCCAATGTCTTACCCTGCTCTTCTCACCTGGTGTGAGGAACAGGCAGAACTCTTTGGCTCCTATATTGCAGACACGGGTGAGTTTCTGGAACAGGCACTGTCAGAGGGCAAAAAGGTAGTGCTGGAAGCCCAGCTTGGCGCCATGAGGGATATTGATTATGGTATTTTCCCCTATACCTCAAGTTCCTCTACCATTTCTGCCTATGGCCCGATCGGTGCCGGAATTCCGGGAAAATCCCTGGATCATGTGGTGGGCGTTTTAAAAGCATATTCTACCTGTGTTGGTGCCGGTCCTTTTGTAGCAGAAAAGGCAATGTCCGATGCCTGGGAAGAAGAGCTTCGAAAAGCGGGCGGTGAATATGGTGCTGCCACAGGCCGTCCCCGCAGGGTGGGACCGTTTGATGCCGTAGCCAGCCGTTATGGATTAAAATGCCAGAATGCAGATCAGATCGCACTTACCAAAATGGATGTCTTAAGTTCCATGAAAGAGATTCCCGTGATCACAGGCTACAAACGTGACGGTGTTGTGACCATGGATTTTGACCCTATGGATGAACTGGACAGCTTTGTCCCTGTAGTAGAAATGCTCCCGGGCTGGGAATGCGATATTTCCGGCTGCCGGACGTATGAAGAGCTTCCGGAGAATGCCAAAGCCTACATCCGTATCCTGGAGCAGCTTTTGAACCATGAGATCCAGTTTATTTCCGTCGGAGCCAGACGGGATCAGTTTTTAACAAAAGGAGCCTGGTTATGAGACATTTGATCGATCCACTTGATTTTACCCTTGAAGAAACTACAAAAGTTCTGGATCTGGCAGACCGCATTGCAGAAAATCCGGAAGTGTACAGCCATGTGGCGAATGGGAAAAAGATTGCTACTCTTTTTTACGAGCCAAGTACCAGAACACGTCTTTCCTTTGAATCTGCCATGCTAAGCCTTGGAGGAAAGGCCCTTGGCTTTGCTGGTGCTGAGCAGTCCAGTGCCACAAAAGGAGAAACGGTAGCTGATACCGCCCGGGTGGTAAGCTGCTATGCAGATATCATTGCAATGCGGCATCCCAAGGAAGGCGCTCCCCTTCGTGCCTCCATGTATGCCACAGTGCCAGTAATTAATGCCGGGGATGGCGGTCATAACCATCCAACCCAGACACTGATTGACCTTATGACTATCCGTCAGAGGAAAGGTCATCTGGATCATCTGACAGTTGGCTTTTGCGGGGATCTGAAATTTGGACGCACCGTACATTCCCTGGTAAACAGCCTGGTACGTCATCCTGGAAACGAGTTTTACTTCATCTCCCCGGAGGAACTTAAGATCCCGGATTACGTGATGGAAGAGACCTTAAAGCCAAACCATTCTTTTTACAAAGAAGTCACCAGCCTGGAGGAAACCCTTCCCAAGCTGGACGTGCTCTATATGACAAGAGTTCAGAAAGAACGTTTCTTTAACGAGGAAGATTATGTCCGGTTAAAGGATACCTATATTTTAAACCGGGAAAAATTAAATCTGGCACAGCCGGATATGCCGGTTCTCCATCCTCTCCCAAGGGTGGACGAAATTGCCACAGACGTGGACCAGGATCCAAGAGCCGCTTATTTTGACCAGGTGCAGAACGGAAAATATATCCGTATGGCATTGATCATGGCTCTGCTTGAAATCCCGGATCAGCTGACAGGAAGGACGGTGCTGTAATGTTAAAGATTGAATCTATCCAAAACGGAATTGTGATCGATCATATCCCGGCTGGAAAAGGAATGGATATTTACAAGCTTCTGGAACTGGACTCCCAGAAACAGTCCGTTGCCCTTTTGCAGTCTGTAAGAAGTGAAAAATACGGCTGTAAAGACCTGATTAAAATAGAGGGGCTTACAGAGCCTGAGCGTCTGGAAGTCCTTGGTTACTTAAATGAGGGTGTCACGCTGATCGTGATCCGTGATGGAAAAGTGGTAAAAAAATACCACCCTGTTCCGCCAAAAACGTTAAAGAATGTAATCAAATGCAAAAATCCCCGCTGCATTACCAGTACGGAAGCAAACTGTGAGCACATCTTCAAACTGTCCTCCAGTGGAAAATATAGATGTATTTACTGCAACCAGGAAGCTTCCCTCTTAAGATAAAGAATAATACATCCTCCCTTGTACATCGCTTAAGAGGAAAATACCCTTTAGGTTTATTTCTATTCCTAAAGGGTATTTAAAAAAATTATTTTCTTCCCGTATCAATTAAATCATAACTCATATCCAAAAAATCCAGTGTTTTACCATCTCCAACAGAGCCATCCAATACTACAGATATCCAATGCTCCTTATTCATGTGGTACCCTGGCCTAATCCCATAGGTTCGTGCAATAAACCCATTTAACTCCGGATTGCATTTCACATTCATAATGTCTACGCTTCCCTCTTCCGGAATTCCTAATTTATTCTTATCTACATTCATAAAAACTGCATACCATTTTCCGTTTTTATGCCGAAGCACCGCTGACTTAGGATCCCGCTTCCAAAGATGCTCCGGTGTTGTTCCATATTGCTCTTTTACATACTGATAAATTGCCTCTTTTGTCAAAAAACTTCCCCCGCTTTACTTCTATAACTCTAAACCGAAATATATCCTCATTATAGAGAGTGTGAGAAACCGTGTCAAGATTTTTGGCTCAAAGGATCTCACGATATTTCCTAAAGCATTTTGTTTTAATTTTCTGATTTTTGGTTCCGGTTTTCGATTTTTTTATAATTTTCATAAAATCTATTGACTTGTTTTCATTTTTCAATTATTATAAAGATGATATTCTTTTAAAGTTTTTTTTCATTATTTGTTTCATCATTTTCTCCTACTTAAGAACAATGTTTTTTAGCAGCGCCCCTAATTGCAGCTGCAATTTGTTGCTTTAAGTATGGCCTTTGGTCCCAAAATAGGAACCTCAAAAAAGGAGACTCTTCTATCCTCTATGGAGTCTCCTTTTTTGCTGCCTTTTTTATAAAAAAATTCAGAGCTATTTGCAAAATCCGAATAATCTCTTCTGCAAAATAGCCCTGAATTTTCGGTCCGTAGACCTAAGTATTAAAAAGTGAAAACTAAATTATGTTTCTTTATATTAGCATGATTTATTATAAAAATCAATAGCTTTATAAGATATTCCAACTTTGTATTTCCTACATTTGATTCTCGTACCGAAGCCTGGAAAAATACCAGACTTTCCCCTGGATATACCTGCAAATATGATTATCCAATAAATACTTCTTTTCGCACAGCTCTGGATTATCTTTTTTCCAACTGCTCTTTTCCAGAAATTCTTCTAAAGAATCATATATTTCAATACATCCTGCCGCTTTTATGAGTCTGCTAACATCCGTCTCGTTTATGTGGATATCAAATTCCCGCATGAGAAGGATCTTAAAACCATACCGTACCATGGAATTGTCTTTGATCTGTGCCAGATCAATTGTCATCCGGCTTCACCTCCCTCCCAGTAAATAAATCTTCCACTCGTGTTACGCTTTGAACAGGATTCGTTTTTTTGCCTGGTTTTCTTTTGGGCTTTGTATCAAGTGCAACAGGTTCTTCCCAGGTCTCACTTATACTACCTTCTGACTGAGGTTGAGTAGATACATCATCTTCCTGCCCCATATATGAAAAAGGCTGTTCCTGTGTTTTTTCCTTTTCCCATTCTTTGTACCACTCTGGGACGTGTTCCACAACTTTTTCCAGACGGAGCTTCTTTGCATCTTCATGTTCGGTATAGTCTAATTTCTGGAACTTCAACACATTGTGGCCACGAATAATCAAGATTCCCTGGTTTAGTGGATAGCGAAGCACCTCATCTGGAAGAAGGAGCTGCCTTTTTCCAAGGGATCTTGACTCTGAATATTCCGGTACATAGTCAGTGGCACGTATGGTATAATAGTTTTTCCTGATAGAAGCTACTGACACCGTAATCTCTCCAGTCCGGTCACTATAATAGGTTGCGGTTGTCATGTCATTACAGCCAAGAAAAATGGAGAAATCACAGCCTCCAAGAATTTCCTCCCACTGATTGTCCGGGTAACGGTTCTGAAGCTGTGGAATGTTCTGGAACAAGATACTCATGCCAATTCGCCTGGATCTGGCTGTTGCAAGCTTCTTTTTGAAGTCAGGAACCACGCCGATGTTGGGGAACTCATCAAGGATGAAACTTACTGGAACCGGCAGCACGCGCTCTTCAGTCCGATCAGCCAGACGAACCAATTTGATGATTAGAAATGAGGTGAAAAGAGTTGCCAACATATCAAACGTAGAATCCTGATCGGATGTGATACAAAAATATGCACACTTTTCTTTTCCTGGAAGTGAAAGATCGATATCCGTATGACTGGTGATTTGTTGTACCAGTTTATTTTGCAAAATCTGTAACCTGGTTCCAAGACCAAGCACCGCATTTCCTTTTACCTTTTCCGCTTTTGCAAAGAGCTGATATGGCCCTTTTGCTGGATGGTTCGTTGGCAGTCTTTCAAAAATCGAATCCAGCATATCGACACTTTTATTGAGCAAGAGTTTATAGGCCTCCGCAAAGGTACGCTGCTCTGGCGGATATTCCTCATACACATACAGGCAAAGAGCTTTTAATAAATCCATCTCCACATTATCGTAAAAATGATCAAATTTGTCTGTGGTGTTACGAATTACCACATCACAAAATACATCGATCAGCTCTCCCTCATCAATTTCTGCCAAACAGTTCCAGGCATCCGAATGCGTCAGCTGAATCAAGTTCAATTGTTTTACCACATATCCTGAATCTTTCAGATACGTACATAAGTCCTCATAAAGTTCGGATTTGGGATCCGTAATGTACATGCTCTCCCCACGGCGCACGCACTGTAATGCCATGACTCTTGCAAATGCCCTGGATTTCATAGAACCCTGGGAGCCGCAGACAGCAATGTTCCGGTTTAGCCTGGAATCTACAGGAAGGCTTAGAACCTTTCCTGTTCCAAGCTCCCTGCCAAATATGATTCCATTTACTCCGTCTATTGTTTTATCAGCCCTTAATATCTCTGCCTGTTCCCCTTCTTTCATAAAGCCAGCAGTTCCGTAAGTACCCTGATCGGACAACTCAAAACCACGCTCATCCTGTAATGGGTTTTCACTGCCACGATAAATCACGAGTGCCGTAAGAAAGAAAAGTACCAGAACCGAGAACAGGATCCACATCCTGCCCCCGGTGCTGGTCCATCCTGCCGCCATACAGTGAATAGGGTTAAGGTCAACATTTGCATCTCCAAGAAGAATGTATAAAAATCCTCCCATGTATCCTGCTAACAATACTGCCCCAATGATTACAAGAATCAACTTCCATTTATCAAATTTTTTAAACATCCTTTTTCCTTTCATCACCTCTCATTTCTTCTACTATGTGATATTGATATAGGTTATCGTAATAGCTGCTCATTGTGTTGACAGCATTATATAGTGCTGTAAGAAGGACCGCCCGGATATTCCTGGCCTTTGTGGTATTGGAATCCATTCTGAATAAAACAAAATCCACATGCTCTTTTGTTAATTTGGCAAATTGGGCTTTTACCACATTTGCTGGCTTCTCTTCCCGGTTCACCCGGATTATCTCTGCGGATGAAGTCATCACATCCACAATCAATCCCAATATTTCCCCTACCCTGTCATCATGTGGATGATCCAATATCAGGTTTTCATACTCAATCTGCCGTTTTATCTGATCTTCCACTTCCCGATATGAAGAGAGGGAGAAATCTTTGTTAAAGTCTTTGTATGTATTCTTTGTATATGTCTCCCCCAAATCGGGGACAGCTGTCACTTTTTTCGGGGATACCCTCTCACTTATATTAGTGACCCCTGTCACTTTTTTCGGTGGGGGCTGTCCCCCAAATGAGTGATAGGGGGTATCTGGTATCCCTATGAATGCATTTTCCAACGTTTCCGGATAGGTTAATTGAATTAATACATCTACATCCAGATTTAGGAACATGACATTGGAGTAAAGTTGCCCTTTGATGTTGACTGTCCGAAATACCCTTGTTACCACTCCTAGCTTTTCCAGTTCAACGATAGCGTTCACCGCATCTCGTTTCGTGATACCAAACTGATCCGCCAACTGCTGATAGTTTCTCTGTAGAATGTCAGCCTGGAATTTCTTTTTGAATCCGCACAACTGCCCGGTTGCCTCATCCCGGATTTCCACAGGCCGATACCAGTACACAATGTCCGCCAGAATAATAATCGCATTTAAGTTTGGTTTTCCGGTTTCTTTTTTAATTGTGTGATACCAGGTGGACGGAATGACATTTCCCGTAAACTGCAGGCGGCACATCCTGTTTACTGTTTCACTTCCAGTGTCAAATAGATTACTCATAGACACCTCCTGACTTAGACTGTGGGCTTATTCGTCCCTGCCCTTAGTCAGATATTCCATGATTTTATCTGTATTCAGCTCACGAACCCTCACCCCCTCTCCAAAATATGCTCTGAGCACATTCGCCTGGTAATCTAAGCAGATGATTGTTCCTTTCTGCTTCCAGCCAATTTCCTGCTTTATGCGGCACAAATGACGCATACAGTTTAATAGGGTAGTCTTTCCAGAACCACTAGCTCCCATGATTGCGACAAATTCGCCCTTATCTACATACATAGAAATACCGTCTACTGCCTTTGTGATATTTCCAGAGTTACCCCCGTAGTATTTTTTTACTTGCTCTAAATTTAAAATGTGTTCCATTAAAAATCGCTCCTTTCTTCCTGCCACATTTATTTGTTTTGGAATACAATTAAATTATAGCAAGGGCAGTATTCAATTACACTTACAGTTTTGAAAGTAAACAGAGAGTAAAAGAGCCGTGATAATGCAGATCACAATTTTGTGAAGCATTTCCACGACCCTTTTATTATAATTTTGCCTTTGTCTTTTTCGTAATGATATAAATATATTCTTCTGGTGTAGGGCGTTTATTCCCAAAATACTTTTTGAAATTTGCCTGCACCTCTGGGTCGGTGCTATTCATAGCTTCATCAATCGTAGCTTCAATATCCGCCCGAACATCAGCCAATGATACACCGCCAGCTTTTGCACCAGCTTTCAATGCCTTTTTTATATCTCTTTTGTTCAGTCCTATCATATTCATACCTCAATTCTACTTTTTAAAGCTAATAAGTTTTCCATTGTATTTTACAATGATGAATATGATATAAAACACTCCTACAACAATCAAAATAAGACCTATGTAATAGCCTAATTCAGAATGAGAGATTAAATTGATAATCGGCATAACAAGAATACCAATACTAACCAGTAAAGTGCCTATTCCTATTTTTTTTGTAAACACCTTTTTATCTTTAGGGTCAAGTTGTGTATAATGATAACCATGTAATAAAGTAATATTCTCTTTTATACCTATTTGATAAGATGTAAAAAGTAAAAACAATCCTATAACTATTTCAACAATCAATTCCTCTAATTCCATAATCGTTCTCTCCTTTAATCAAAATAAAATAATTCTTCAAATTTTTTATCTAAAGCTATACAAAGCACTAATGCCAATTTTGCTGTTGGATTAAATTGTCCAGTTTCAATAGAACTAACTGTATTCCGAGAAACCCCGACTAGTTCAGCTAATTCTGTTTGTGATAATTTTTTTTCTTTTCGTACAGTTTTTAATCTGTTTCGCAAAATTAAATGTTCGTCCATTCTATAAACCTACCATTAAAAATTTATAAAAGTAATACCCCATAAATAGAAAAAAGAATAAAGCAATAACAAATTTGGATTTATTTTTTGAAATATGTGCTTCATAACCCATAGAGCCAAATGCCACAGACCCAATAATTGTCATTATGTCATAGTAAGGTTCTTTACAAACTGCTTTAATGAAAAGAATTAAAATGCAGATAAATAAAACAAACATTAAGCCAAAAGATTTCCCTTGAAGTTTAATATGTTTTTCGTATTCATCAAGATATAGATTCTCTTTTTTGTTTTGTGATAGTATTTTTTCTTTATCCATTATATAACGCTCCCTTCAAATAATACCAAGTACACTTGTCATTTATATTATAGCATTCGGTCATTACAAGTCAATATTTTTGCACAGTTTTCTTGTCGTTTTGTAAAAGCGTGCAAATCTGATAGGAAATGCACGCTATATCATTTATCCTACAATCTTCCAGTTACTATCCTTATGTAGCACAAGCTCATACTGCGATACCTGCGTCGCTTTTGTCTGATTATCAATGAATTTTACCGCAACCTTGACTTTCACATTGTCGCCGTCCTTTATAAAGATAGGGTTTACCAGTTCAGAATAAAGGTAGTCCCTGCCGATAGGTTCAATCACATTTCCCAATACATAGTAAGCAAGCTCTTTTTCCGTCGCTGTTGGGTACAGCTTAAAGAATGTTTCCAGAAAAGCGGTAGCGTCATTTACCGTATCAGCGTCCACGCTTGCGTCTGCTTCTGGTGTCTTAGGCTCATAGTCTGATTTTTCAACTGCTGGTGCAAGGGTAGGGTTTTGAACGATTACCATATCCCCGTCTGCGTCCACATAGACTTTTACAGTATAGGTTGCTTTCACATTGCTTGTCTGTTCTCCCTCTTTTATCTGCTGATCTACTTCGTAGGTAGCAGAAAAAGTGTCCGCTCCCGATTGCTCGATATGCCATACAATCACATCTGTAACCGTGGAGCTGGTCGGTATATCGGTTCTAATGGTGTCTACATTTAAGTCCTGCAATTCCTTTGTCAGATAACCGCTGATTGCCTGCGTCCTTGCTTCGATAGCTTCTTTGCTGTTATCCCATGTGTAATAGGACTTCGCAAAGTTTTTCACGAAATTTTCTATCCCGTTGGTGTCCTGCAAGCAAAGTTCAATGATTTCTTTTTCATGGGTGGTGTGCTGGTCGATAGCCGTAAAATTCTTATACACCCCAAAGCTCACGCTTGCGACAAGCACCACCCACAACGCAATCACGGTTTTCTTATGTGTGCCTACCTTGACAGTACGCACCTTTTTTTCTTTTGGTTCTTTGATAGTTTCTGTCTGTTTCTTATTCTTCTTAAACATATTTTTCAAGTCCTTTCTATTGTTTTACTCGTCCTGCACCGATTAAGTGCTGTTGCCAGTAACTACTACTTAGGTCTGCATATCCTATCGGGTCGCCTGCGTGGTACATCTGTGTCGGCGAAACAAGAATACCGACGTGTGTTACATACGAACCAGCGTTATAGGTGGAATGGAAAAACACCAAATCGCCTGCTTTTGCCTTGTCTTTCACTTTATTTTTCGTATCTAAAACAGCACCGACTTTTGAACCTGCACGCTGTCCCATGCTGGAAGTGGTATTGCCCCGATTTTCTTTAGAAGCCGTATTTTTTCTTTCGGCTCTCTTGCCAGCAACGGCACTTCCAGCCACCGCACCAGCTACACCGCCCGAAATACCGCCAGCACTTACCGCCCTTGCAATACGGTGTTCCATACGCCTAGCCCGATGTCGCATAAACAGATACGGTCTGCGGAATATGCGTCGTCCCATGCTTTGACTGTCGCCAGCATTAAGTGAGAACATACTCATTAAGTCGCCCAGCTTCATGTAGATACCAGCGAAACATACTATCTGCAAGAACGCCACCATAAAGAATGGGTAGTCTGTGGAAATGTTGTAAAACATACTGGAAATACTAAATGCCACCGTTACAATGAGCGTTATTCCTGCCCGTGTCATTATGGTATTAAATACTCTCACGATTGCCTGCTTTGCCATGCTTTCATAGCTCGGTATCATGGAAAGTAAAAAACTGATAGGTAAAAACATTGCAAAGATAATAAAAAGTATCTGGCTGAACAACATCATGCCCGTAAGCAAGAATACAAATATCGTGATACCCAAGTTAAAGAACAAGAGGAAGAACACCATACCCAAACGGTTCACGACCTGCGGTATTGTCAGATTGTTATTGTCGTTGTCCTCGATTTCTGTTTTCACGACTTCCTCTCTGGTTTTCCCGTCCTCGTCCTCTGGACTTGCCGATACGAGAGCTTCTACACGGTCTGTCCCGATTTCTTCTGCGTTGCTGTTCCCGAATTGAAGCAAGAGCCACGGCTGTTCCACTTGAATAGAAAATAGGCTGTCCCGTATCAAGTCCACGCTGTCCTTACCCTCGCTGTCGGAGTTAGGGAGCATGATTTTTGTTCCCAAATCCAAAGAAGCGGTACTGATGTCTGATGAAAATTCATTTATCTTCTTGATATAGTCGGGAGCATAAGCAATAAATGAAGCGGACAGCACGAACACCACCACAAAGTTGATAACAGCGTGAAGTGCTTTGCTGGTTTCCCGTTTTATCAGTCCCGTATAAGCAACGTACATTCCCACCACTAAGATAATGAGAAGCAGGAAACCAACATAGAAGCCCGTAGAAGAAAAAACTGTTTCTTCACATCAGAACCGAACAGCATACCGTAACCTAATTCGCTGATACGCCCAAGTCCTACACGGAAATTGAAGTTATCTCTGATACCGTCCGAGAAATACTTTGCGTCTGGACGCTGGCAGGCAACGATAAGGAAATAACCTGCTTGTCGTCCTAACATAACGATTTTCTTTAACTGGCTAAGTAAGCTCACACTTTCTTTCGTCCCCAGCATTTCAAAAAATGCTACATATTCATCAAAGATAAGAAAGCAGGGTGGCAGTCCCAGATAGGCATAGTTTTCGCCCGTCTTATAGTTCGGGTGTCGCTTCATTTCCTCACTTCGCTGTACCATGCCCTCATAAAAGGCATTGACGCAATCAATCATTTCTTCTTTGGTGTGATACACATTTTCCATAACTGTCCCTAAGTCTGCAAGGTCAGCGTTCTTCGGGTCTAAGATATAAAGGACAGCGTTTGTATGCAGTAAGGCTTCAATGAGTGTCAGCAGAAAATATGTTTTACCGCCACCAGTCCCACCAGCAATCAGAGCGTGAGGGAGTGCGTCATATTCCCAGACAAGATTTTTCATCAATCTAAGACAACCGTTTTCTGCCCGTACTTCATCAATGGTAATGCGGTTCGCTATCATATCATAAAGCAGGGTATATTCGATATAGCCGTCATGCAGGGTCTTGTCGGTCAGCTCACAATACAAGCCACTTTCCAACTTATCCTCCAACCGTAAAAGCTGGTCTTGATATTTTCCCAGCGTAATTTCACAGCGGATATGAAGAAGTCCTTTTTCCATTTGATAATAAATCTTTGGAAACCAGACGATTTTTTCCCTTGATCTGCTTTGCAGGTCAGTAAAAAAACCGCTGTCTTGTACGGTATCGGCTTCATACCACTTATTTTCCAGTATCATTCTTGCCAGCTTTTGACGGTGCAGTAGCTTCTTGAAACTGTCGTAACAGAAGCGGTAATACAGAAAAGCGACCAATGCACAAACACCAGTCGCTATCAGTATGGTTATGAAGTTGTAAAGGGAAAGCGTAAAGCCATTGTCTAATAAGCTGAAATGTTCCCAGTCGGTACGCATGAGCTGTTTGCTATTCAGTAGCAGGAGAACTGCCACGAACACAAACAGAAGCGTCTCTATGGAAAAATGATAAACAAGGTGCTTGTCGCTGGCTCTGATACGGTGTCCTTTGTTCCAAATCATACGCATAAATCAATCACTCCTTTCTGGGTATGAAAAAAGCAGTCAATCCTAAGACTAACTGCTTTGTGTGTAGGGATATAAAATTGTAAAACTAAGATTGCATTTCAGATATGGATTTGAAACCCCTCATAGCTGAATATACCATTCCCTTGTTTTAATTTCCCTTCATTTGACAAGTTGTGAAAAGCTGTCTCTATCTTGTCAATTATAGTAACTGGAATAGATAAATGATGATGTCCTGGCAAAATTCGACTTATCTTTAAAGATTGAATTTTTCTAACAGACTTCCAAAATTCTTGTGGGTTTGTTGATGGATAAAAAGCATCAAGGCAACCGCTATATATCAAATCGCCGGAATACAGATATTTTCTATCCGCTTCATAGAAACAACAATGTCCGGGAGAATGACCGGGCGTGTGAATAACTACCAACTTTCTGTTCCCTAAGTCAATACAATCTTCATCATGTAAAATCATTTGCGGAACCCCTTGAAAAATCTGATATTTCTCTACCTTAAAATCCGAGGGGAAATCACATGGATTGCACATAATATTGTTTTTTACCACTTGCAAAGGTATAGGGAATTTGACCGATAGCCATTCTTTTTCTGCTTCATGAACTGCAATAGACCGAAAATATTTATGTCCACCGATATGATCCCAATGAACATGAGTAGTGATTACTGTAACGGGCAGTTTCGTCAATCCATCAATAACCTCTCTGATGTTGGAAACACCTAAACCTGTATCAATCAGAATGGCTCTTTTTGTCCCACACAATAGATAACAATGTGTTTCTTCCCAGTGTTTGTATTCGCTGATGACGAATGTATCTTGGTCTATTTGTTCGACGGTAAACCAACTGTCCATATACTATTCTCACTCCCTAAAAATTTTAATTTGTCGCTTTCTTCATACCCATATTATAACAGTTCCGTATATCCTCTACAACGAAAATCTATTCAGCAAGTCTATTTTTTCGGTTGTCCCTGCGGTGTATGGTTCTGTGTATTGCCTGCGTTCTGGTTGCTTTTATTCTTCAATACAATATCCTCTGCCTTTACATACCAGTCCACATCTGCACCCGTATAGGTTTTTCTTGATACCGTATCGGCTACTGGATTGACAAGCTCCACAACCGCATTGTACGGAAATTCCCTTAACGGTACTTCTGGCGGTACGGACACGGGGATAATTCCACCATGCAGACTGCACTTCAAATCATAGATACGCTTTTTAAGCTGGGTACTCGGTGTCCCGTCCTCATTCTGCAAGAACACATCTCGCACCGCTGTAAATTTTAATTCTCCAAATGTTTTCTCTTTGTCAATAACAAACCCGTTTGATAATCTCATAAATTCTTCACTCCTTTACTTTTCTTCAACTGCTACAATATCATCAGCAAGCAACACATAATCGGTATGTCCCATATCCCCGATTGCGTAACCTCTGCCATATAACTTCGGATTGACAAGTTTTACTTTCTGTTCATACTTGAAATGCTTTTCGCCAGCCTGCACGGGAATTTCTACCACAACATTTTCGCCTTTTTGTACGTCAGAATAAAGGTTATAGCTTCGTCTGGCTAAGACCCTGCGGTTATTTTTATCTCTTTCAAAGACTGGCTCACTTTCGCCTGCAAATTCAAGAGTTCCAAAAGACTGTGCCATATCTGGCACGACATATTTCATTTCCATAGTGTTTTACCTCATTTCTTTCTATTTTTGATAAGTTTTTTGATTGTGATTTCTTATTCTGGCGGTTTGGGAAGTACCAGCAATCCCCCAGATAGTAAAGGGTAAAATCAATGCTTACGCACCCTTGACTATCCGTGTTCTTGCAGGTAAGTAGCAGACAATCCAGAATAAGCGGAAGTCTGCCGACACGGTATCGGCGGAGAACGTGATTTTTCTTTTCTCATACCGTTACCGCCTTATGATTTCTTCATTTTACGGCGTTTGCAGAAGAAGATACCTGCCAGTCCAGCACCAGAAGTCAAAAGAAGTGCAAGCAGTCCGTAAAGGTTTGTGCTATCGCCAGTTTTTGGACTGTCTGTTTTATGCGGTGTATCTGGTGTCTGTGGTGTTTCGGGTTTCTTTGGTTCTTCTGGGACTTTGGTTTTTTCCTTAAAGGTAATCGTCTGTCCCTTATCCTCAATATCCTTATGCTCGGTAACTTTCTTCGGCTCGTCTGGATTGCTTAAATCGTACAATTCTTCAAAAGTTACAAGCTGTTTGCCGTCAAGAGAAGTAGCGTCAAAGGTAAAGGCAACTTCCACTTTCATAGTTTCGCTGTCAGCAGTAAAAGTGTAATCACTTTTCACACGTTTTCCATTGATAAGAAGCTCTGCATTTTCTTCTTTCAACATCTGCCAGCCCACAAGTTTGTACTGTGTACCGACTTCTAAGCCCTCTAAGATTACGGTATCAATGATTGTAACGTCTTTTCCAGCTTCAAGCTCTTTGTTGCCGTCCTTATCCGTAGCAGTCGTATGAATTTTGACGATACGCTCTGTGATAAGTACCGTCTGTCCGTCGTCCTCAATGTCTTTATGTTCCGCAACTTTTACGGGTTCGTCTGGATTGCTTAAATCATACAATTCTTCAAAGGTAACAAGGTTTTTGCCACCTAAAGCAGACGCATTAAATGTATAGGAAATTTCCACTTTCATTTCTTCATCATCAGCGACAAAGGTATAATCATTTTCCACACGTTTTCCATTGATAAGAAGTTCTACATTTTCTTCTTTTAACATCTGCCAGCCTTTTAACTGATACTTTGTGCCTTTTGTAAGTCCGTCTAATTTGACAGTATCAACAATCGTAATCTCTTTTCCTGCAAGGATAGTCTTTTCGCCGTCTTTGCTGGTCGCTGTGGTATGGATAGAGATTTCTTTTTCGTATTCATCAGTCAGCGTTCCTAAATCAATCACAAGGTTATTTCTTGATACCACGATTTCAAAAGGTGGGATAAGTTCAAAACCTTTGTTACTATCAGAGCGTAACGGTTAGCGTTCCAAGTGGAAGAACCGCCTTGCCGTCCTGCATATAGAAGCTATCGCCAGATACCTTGTATGCGTCCGCTAATTTTGCGATGTAGTGAGTTGTCCCGTCGCTGTCTGTTTCAGCGATTGTCTTTGTAACCCATGTACGAGTAGCTTCGGCAGGGAGATTGTCTTTATTATAGAAGCCTGCATAATACTTCCATGTAAATTCCGCACCTGCTAAAGAAGCGTTCCCTTGCGGATTGTCTTTCTGTGTTTCCATATCAATCTTGAAAAGCTCAATCAAAGTGTCCGTTACTTTTGGCGTATCTGATACTTTCAAAATTGCTGTCTTTCCAACTTCAACCTTTAAGGAATATATGGTTTTATCTACTTTATATCCTGCTGGTGCGGATAACTCCTTGATATAAACTGTGCCAGCCTTTACCTCTACAACATCTGTATTTCCGTTTTCATCAGTCGTAAGGGTGGCAAGCTGTTTCGTACAGTCCTTATCAGAAAAGACACCATAGGTTGCACCTGCAATAGAGTAATTCCCGTTACCGTCGGTAATGCTGGTATTACTGGAAGTCTTTTGCAGTTTCGCATTTCCGACATTCAGCTTCGCCCAGAATTGTCCTAATTCCTGCCCCTCGCCAGAGTAGATATAACCGCCACATTCATAGCGTCCTTTATTTTCTTTGATAAAGGCTTTTGCACCAGAGAAAACTTCGTCCTGTGTTGCCTTTGGAATTTCATCATAAGAAGCTCGCACGTTATCACATTGCCAGCCAAAATGTACGCTCAATCTCTGCCAGACTACACATTGTTCCAACAGATAGACTTGTTTGTAGTTCAGTTCCTTGTGAGCTTCGCCATACTGTTTGACATACTCTAAGGATAACGCCACATCTGAAATCTGGTCAGCACTCATGCGTGAGCTTGCGTCAGCTCTGGTCTTGTAACCGTTCTTAAAGTTTGTGTTAATGTCGATACAATAGGCAGTTTCGCCCTCGACTTTCATATAGCCCTCATTGAATGTCGAACCGATAGAACCGTCATTCATTACTTTTTCAATGATACCGACACGCTCTGCACTTTCCGTCCAGTATTGCTTACTTTCTGCATGGACGGGTGTAGTCGGTAAAGCAGTAACGACAGTTGCAAGAGCTAAGAAGCCCGTACACAATCGTTTTAACATCTTTTTCATAAATCTAATGCTCCTTTCATTTTGGGTAATAAAATAGCCGTCCAATAAGAACGGCTGGAAATAGAAAAGGAACGTCATGTTAGGCGTTCCATAGTCTATGAGTTATTCAATTTTTTCTTATTTTAATACTGATGTGCTGTACCATATCTTTGCATATCTAGGAAAACTTGCGTATCAAGGCTCATTCGTTAGTAGTAAATAAGTAGTAAATTGATGTATTTGTTTTCTTGAAAATGCTGATAGATACTGTGTTTTAGCGGATAATCAGATTTTTATTGTGTTTTTCGTATAAAAAACGATAATATTTATTTATATTTCTTCCAATAGCATACAGCATGAATTCTTTATATACCTTATCTGCCGAACGGTAATTAAAACGCCGGAAGTTCTCATTTTCCTTGATATCTCCAAAATGTCCTTCCGTCTGAATGGAACGTGTCTGGCGTTTCAGGATCCCGCGTTCACTCTGGATATTGGCATGCGATCTTTCTTTCAGTTCCTCCCATTGTTCATTGATCTTCATAACTTTGTTCTTTTCGGCATCTTTCTCCGCATCATACTTATACAGACAGCGCGCTTTATGTTCACATCCGCTGCAGTCTGCACAACCATATACCTCAAAGGTCTGCGTATATCCATCCTGCTCTTTGCTCTCTGTCCTGAGATGCCGCAGTTCACGTCCGTCATGGCAGATATAGAACTGTTCATCTTCAAAGATCCCTGTCCTCATGTTGTAATATTTACTGATATCTTCTGAATAACCGCGTGTTTTTCGCTTTTCATGATCCTGCAGTTTTATATAACTGGATATTTCATTCCGTTTTAAATAAAGCAGATTTTTTTCACTACAGTACCCGCTGTCCGCAGTTACTTCTTCCAGAATACTCCCGAAAGCATTCTTATGTTTTTCAAGGACCGGGATTAGG
Organism: Ruminococcus sp. 1001713B170207_170306_F1; assembly: GCF_015668065.1. NCBI lineage: Bacteria > Bacillati > Bacillota > Clostridia > Eubacteriales > Oscillospiraceae > Ruminococcus > Ruminococcus sp. 1001713B170207_170306_F1. The sequence continues at coordinate 112,238 of NZ_JADPEX010000009.1, forward strand.
GTATTATAATCGGTGCGGTCGCTGCTTACATATCCATGTACGATAAAATAATTCTCTACCGCGATCTGAACATTATATGCTGGCTTTAACTGTCCGTTCAGCATGTGATCTTCTTTCATACGCATAAAAGTCGCTTCCAGATCTGTTTTGGAATAACTGTTTCTGTCTTTTCCCATGATCTCAAAGCATTCTTTATATTCCATCAGTCGTCTTCCGCATTGTTCCAGTTCCTCATGCAGCTGTTGAAGTGCAGGTTTTCTTTTTCCTTTTCCGTAAACGAATTCGATTCCCTCGTTGTCTGCGATCATCGTGAGATTGTTCTGGAGTTTCCGTATTTCAAGCGGTGAACAGTTATCGATCTCTATAATACGGTTATTTGAAAGCTTTTTATGTTTTACAAGCTTTCGTTTTCTGTTCTTTTCGATCACTTCCCGGACTTTATCCATCCCTTCGATCACAAACATCTGTGCATTTCCCAGCTCGTACTTTGTCCCATAATCATTCTCCTGCAAAAAAGAATTATATTTTTCAAAAAGCTGGTCGATAGAGTCCAGAAGTCCTGCCAGATGGTAATTGATGCTTCCGCGCCATACAAAAGTATAACGGTTCGCATTTGCCTCTATTTTTGTACCGTCAATAAAAAGTTCTTTTAATGTGACCAGCCCTTCTTTCTGCAGCCGCCGCATAAACTGGTAATTCAGGTCATCCAGGACATCAGATGTCAACTTCCTGTTTTTAAAGTCATAAAAAGCATCACGTTTCGGTTTTTGTCCGCGCGTCAGCCAGATAAAAGCAAGGTCTCTTTCACACAGATCAACAATACGGTCAACAGAACGTATTCCCCGCATATTTGCATAGGTAACTACAGCATACATCATAATTGGGTTGTACCCGGTTCTTCCCTTATCTGAACAATTGGCTAACAAGCCAGAAAAATCTAATTCCTCCATCACTTTTTTCAGGGTATAGACTGGAGCGCCGTCAGGTAAACTCAATTCGAAGAAACTAAAGTTAATTTTCTGTTGCCCAAACTCAAAAAAATCGTTATAATAATTAGTTGTTAGCATAGTTACATTATAACATGTAACGGAGAGAAAGATGGTTGTCGTTAGCCATCTTTTTTCTTTTTTCAGATAAATTCAGAGAAGGTATGACTCGTTGTGAGTCATACCCTCTCTGCTCTGGAACTATCTATTTCCCGACAGCCCCTTTTTATAATGATTTATTTTCTATCTAAAATTTTATTAAACCGACTAAAGACTCCATAGTTTGTGTGTTTGACTTACTGTTTATATCTATCTTCTCCTAAATATTTTTCTAGTCATTGCAATATAAAATTGCTTATACAGTCTCTTCCTTAAGAGTCCTGGTATTCTGGATAATATACAGAGCGACCGATATGACCATCATTATAGCGCACAAACCAATCAACA
>NZ_JADPEX010000009.1:113767-133217 GCF_015668065.1 Ruminococcus sp. 1001713B170207_170306_F1
TTCCTTAAGAGTCCTGGTATTCTGGATAATATACAGAGCGACCGATATGACCATCATTATAGCGCACAAACCAATCAACAGATCTGATACCATCGGTGTAATTTGGAACCATATAATATCCCTATTTGGTATGTAACTTGCTTTTACTAATCCATGGCGTACCAGATCGGCAATCCACTCTGCATCTTTTACATCCGTCTTACGTCCGGGAACTCCTTTGATATGCTGCGCATTCACAACCATGATCGGTATCTGTTCTTCTTCAAATATATTATATACAGGTTTCCAATAAGAGCCCGTACTTTCCATGGCAGCCATCTCACAATCTGTTTCTTTCAGCCACGAAACTAATTGGAGATCTTGCAGGCCTCCTGGATTCTATCGACCAGCTTTTTGGAAAATATAATGCTTTTTTATAATCTAATAGCTTTTGAAAATCTAATGCTGCTATTTTAAATCCGAAAAATAACCGGGTACGTTTTTTGCCATGCACAGGTATCTTGTCCACATGATATCTTCGACGAAGAAGAGAGGGAATTGCTTCTACTCCATTTCTAAATTTTGCATATTCAGAAAATTCTTCCGTCTGCATGTACTGTAATTGTTTTGCACGACCAACGGATTTCCAAGATACTTCCTTTCGGACTCGTGTTTTTAGAAAACGCGACTGACACCGTTCTTTGTAAGGACATCCTTCGCAGTCACTTATCCGAAAATACGCAACGGAACGCTCATTGCCTGGATCATAGATACAGTCTTCAGGTACACGATTATTCTTACATTTGATGAGATATTTTCCATCATCAGTAAAAACAAAATCAGCATATATTTCATCTGGTTTGCGTCCTGTGAAATTGGTTGTAACAAGTTTTAGATTATGTTCAGATGCTAAACGTGAGTTCTCTTCTCCGCTGTATGCCCCATCGGCAACAATAAAAGAACCATCAGAAAAATCTTTTTTCTCATTAAGATAATCTTTCATAAACTGATTATCTGCGTAGGTATTTTGCTGGTAATCGTAGACAATGACCAGACTGCTTTTTTCTCCGACAGCTTCAACTACGTTTCCAACGTATCCAAGATGTCTGCCACCTGCTTTATAGCGGAAAGTGGCTTCTGGATCAGAAGGATTAAGCAATACTTCTGAAGGATTTTCAACTTCCTCTTTTTTGTCGAAGCCGCCTTGAGCCACCATCATCAATGATTGTGCGTTCCTTTAATAGGCGAATAAGAAGCTGATATTCACTTGTATCATCAAAATCACCGGTTGAATCACAAATCTTTATCAAGATATCTGCATCTTTCATCACAACAACGTTTCTCTCAGTTGCATCCATATCCCGCTTGTGATAAATGCATTTATTATAATCATCTTTTTTAATATAATGATATTGTTCATCCGGAATTTTTGTTCCACGCTCATCCATTATTTTGCAAAGATTAGCAACACAAGTATAAAACAATTCAAGCAATGAGAGGTTTCTGATATTTGCAGCAACCATTAAACTGTCCATACGTTGTTTATCCGGAGTGATATCCATAAAATCAGATATTTCTTTTGCCATTTTTACAACACATTCATGAATAAGATCAACATCATGCTCTGTTTCCTCTTGCTCTAAACCTGCTGAGGGTTCTGTCACTAATTGGCTGCTCTTCAAAACTGGTTGTGTGCAGTGCATACTGATAGCGGATATCAAATGCCATAGCTTCAACGATCTCATCGTCAGTAACATTAAGAGCTTCTTTAAGAATCAGTGCCCCAACAATCACATTGACCGGAGTATTAGGTCTGGATGCTTTTTTACTGTAAAGAACAGAAAAAATATTTTCATCAATAGCAGGAAAAACTTTGTCTGCAAAAGTATTTGCCCATGATTTTTCTAACATTCGTTTTTCGCGTTCTGTAAGATTAAAAGTACTGTCTAAAACAGTAAGCTGTTGATTATCATTTTTAACAAAAGACATATAGATCACCTCATAAAATGCTACCTACATTTTACCAAAGAATCCAATGTTTTTACATATCGTGTTAAGTTTTCAAGGTACAAATTTATATCAAAGGCTATAAACCTTTTGACACCCTAATCTTTTATTTTATCTTCTCCGGAGCAGTTTTTTACACTGGCTTACAGGTGCATCCGATTCCCAGTCCATCCGGACCGATATGACAGGACAAACCGAAGGAAAGTTTATCACACATGACTTCCATTCCCGGGAAACTTTCTTTAATCTGGTTTACCCATTCTTCTGTCACTTCATCGGTACTGCTGGACGCCGCCATCAGGTACACTTTACCCGCAGCATATTCTTCTCGGAAATTCGTTTCCAGCTCATGCTTCATTGCATCGATCATAACTTTACGTGATTTCTTCATACCACGGCATTTCTGGTAGATATCAAGCTTTCCTGTGCTGAAATGCATAACAGGTTTGATATTCAGGACATCTGCTGCCAAAGCTGTCACAGAGCTGACTCTTCCTCCTTTTTTGAGATATTTCAGTGTGCTGAGCCCGATATAAATTGTCATTTTTTCTCTGGTTTCTTCAAGAATTTTCTTGATTTCGACTACACTGTATCCTTCTTCTGCCATTTCTACTGCATCAAGAACAGAACGATGCATCGGGGTTGCCACACGACCGTTATCTACGACAAACACCTTACCGGCAAATTCATCTTCATTTGCCATGGCTTCTGCTGTCATACAGGACCCACTTAAAGCACTACTAAGAGGAATATAAACAATCTCCTCATATTCTTTCAGCATCTCTTTCCACATATCCATAACTTCTGTTGGTGACGGCTGAGATGTAGATACATCTACGCCCTTTCGAAGCATATCATAAAATTCATCTCTGGAAAGATCTACTCCTTCACGATACACTTTCTCTCCGATATAAAAGGGCATCGGTAGTACCTTAATTCCGAGTCTCTGCGCTTCTTCGCTCAAAATTCCACTGTGGCTGTCTGTCATGATTCCTATTTTCTTCATAATATCTTCTTCCTTTGTAATCTATTTTTATAACGTCTTAATAATCGGCATTACACTTCATTTATATTTGTATCATATCATTATTTTTCATTCGGCAAAATAAAGGATGACGCAATTTCCTCCTCCGCATACTCTTCCACATCCGTTCTCGTTACTCGTTTTATATGTTGTTTTTTTAGGCGCAGATATACGAACTCCCGGAATATAGTATAAAATACCGATACAAGTGGAATGAAAATCAGCATACCTATAATTCCCATAAGATTTCCGCCGATTGTAACTGCCGCCAGTACCCAAATTGATGGAAGTCCTACTGATCCGCCAACCACATGAGGATAGATCAGATTACCTTCTATCTGCTGCAAAAGCAGAAAAACTATAATAAATAAAACTGCCTGTTTTGGATTTACCATAAAGATCAGAAAACTTCCCACGGCACAGCCAATAAAGGCTCCAAAGATAGGAACCAATGCGGTAAACGCGATCAAAATTCCAATTAAAAGTGCATATGGCATTTTTAAAATACTTAGCGTGATAACAAACATCATTCCGAGAATTACTGCTTCCAGACACTGCCCTGCAAGAAAATTTGCAAATGTCCGATATGTCAGCGAACATATGTTAAGAATTGCATCTGCTTTTTGTTTTGGAATAAAAGCGAAAATCACTTTTCTTACCTGTAAATGTAATTTTTCCTTCTGAAAAAGAATATAGCATGCAAAGGAAAACGAAATAAAAAAGGTCGCTAATCCACTGGCAATGGAACCTACTGCTGACATCGTCGTATTCATCATATTTCCGACTCCGTTTCCAAGAATACTTATTCCCCATTTAATTGCCTGATCAGGCTGAAACTGCAGCTGATCTACCAATTTCATAATATCCTGATTATCATGTGAAATTTCCCGAATCCAGTTTTGCATCTGTGGAATAAAATCTGAAATACTCGTCATCAGATTTCCCATGGTCTGTGTAAGCTGTGGAATCACACCAAACATTACCAATACCATTACACCTGCTGCCAATATAATTGTAAGAAGCAGGCTTATCGGTCTCGCAGCTTTTTTTCCTATTTTATTATTTTCTTTTATCTTTCCGAGCATTTTCTTTTCCAGGAAACTCATTGGTACATTAATCACAAAGGCAATTGCACCACCAAGCGCAAAAGGAAACACAATTTTCCATATTGACTTCAGCACTTCAATCACCACATCGAATTTCCACAAAGCAACTACAAGAAATGCCGTAAACACAATCAGTTCTCGAATTTTTTTCATAGAACATCTACTTAAATCCACTATCTTTTCCCTCTTTTTCTTAGTTTCATACGTATACACTTAAGTAATTGAATAATCAGAAGGCTTGCAAAAGCATATAAATATACACATCCAAACTGCATCAGATTCAACGTTTCCACTTTGAATAAGTTATGGAAACCAGGAACCGTCAGTACTGTTGTAATGAGTACTGCACCTAACACAAATGCTCCCTGAAGCCACTTGTTATGAAAGAGACCTTTTGTAAAAATGACCGGATGATCTGATTTGCAATTATATCCATGAAACAAACGTGCCAGACAAAGAGTTCCAAAAGCATACGTGCTTCCAAGCAATGTACCATTCTGGTTGTATCCTGTCAAAAAACTGATCATTGTCATTGCTCCAATTACCAAACCTTCCAGACCGATTTTGCTAAGAAAATCTTTTGTCAATATCGACTCATCTGCCAATCTCGGTTTTTCACTCATCACTTCACTTCTATCCGGCTCTAAGCCTAACGCAATTGCCGGAAGACTATCCGTCAAAAGATTAATGAAGAGTAAATGTACTGGTGCAAATGGCACCGGAAGTCCTGCAACCGATGAACAAAGAACGGTTAAAATTGCTCCGAAATTTCCTGACAAAAGAAACTGTATCGCATACTTGATATTCTGATATAAGTTTCGTCCATTTTCCACTGCTTTTACGATTGTTGCAAAGTTATCATCTGTAAGTACCATCGCTGCTGCATCTTTCGCAACTTCCGTTCCGGTCATTCCCATTGCAACACCAATATCTGCCTGCTTTAATGCCGGTGCATCATTGACACCGTCTCCTGTCATTGCCACAATCATTCCTCTTTCCTGCCATGCCCGAACAATGCGAATTTTATGTTCCGGTGACACTCTTGCATACACAGAAATATTTGAGACAAATTCTTTGAGTTCCTCGTCACTCATATTTTCTATATCTGCCCCTTCACAGGCTTCCGATAAATCATGTAATATTCCAACTCTCTTTGCAATTGCTGCTGCTGTAATTTTATGATCTCCGGTGATCATAACCGGTCGAATTCCCGCTTTTATACATTCCGCTACCGCAGCTTTTGATTCTTCTCTCGGAGGATCCATCATCGCAATCAAACCAAGAAATACTAAGTGATCCTCATCTTGTATCGTTAATGTGTGATTCTTAGGAATTTCACGATAGGTAAAAGACAATACTCTTAAACCTTCCATCGAAAATTCCTGATTTTGACGTTGTATTTTTTCTTTATCTTCCTCAGTAATTTTTCGAATTCCCTCTTTCGTCCAGATTTGCTCTGTACGTTCCAGGAGCTTGTCGACTGCACCTTTTACAATCATTTGATTTTTACCATCTATCAGGTGAAGTGTTGACATCATCTTTCGATCACTGTCAAATGGCAGTTCTCCATTTCTTGGATAAAGCTTTCTTACGCTTGCCGCCTCTATCCCATATCGACTTCCAAGATTAATCAATGCTGTTTCTGTCGGATCTCCAATTTCTACTCCATTTTCATTTGTCGAATCATTACATAGAATACTGTAATTTAAAAGACATTTTTGTGCCTGATCTGATATATCAATTGCCTCTGCTGAAATTCTTTTTCCATCTATATAATAATCTTCAACCGTCATTTTATTCTGTGTGAGCGTTCCTGTCTTATCCGAACAAATAATAGAAACACTTCCAAGTCCTTCTACCGCCTGTAGTTTACGAATGATTGCATGCTCTTTTGCCATCTTCTGTGTTCCGAAAGAAAGTACAATTGTCACGATAGAACTTAGCGCTTCAGGAATTGCTGCTACTGCAAGTGCTACTGCAAACATAAATGCACTGCTGATCTTTTCACCGCGGAACACATTTATTGCAAATAAGAGTCCGCAAAATACCAGAATCATAATAGAAAGCTTCTTTCCAAAGACTTCCAAACTCACCTGAAGTGGTGTCTGTTTTTCCGAAGTTGACTTCAAAAGTCCTGCAATCTTTCCGACTTCTGTCTGCATTCCTATATCCGTTACAACAGCTTTCCCACGCCCATACGTTACAAAACTACCGGAAAATAACATATTTGTCCGATCACCAAGTGGCGCTTCCGTCAATATTGTATCCATGTTTTTCTCAACTGCAAGACTTTCTCCTGTAAGAGCACTCTCATCAATCTTAAGACTTGCATTTTCAATCAGTCTTCCATCAGCCGGAATCATATCTCCTGCTTCAAGCAGTATCACATCTCCAACAACCAGTTCTCTTGCCGGAATTTGAACGACTGTACCATCACGCAATACTTTTGCCTCCGGGCCAGAAAGATTCTTTAAACTCTGCAGAGATTGTTCTGCTTTTACCGTCTGTATTGTTCCCAAGATTGCATTGATCGTAATAACCGTCACGATAACTGCCGCACTTTCCACATCTCCAAGCATACCAGATATGATTGCTGATGCAATTAGAATCAGTACAAGAAAATCCTTATACTGTTCAAAGAAAATCTGCAGGATACCTTTCTTCTTTCCTTCTGTAAGTTCATTCCACCCACACTTTTCTCTGGATCTTTTCACCTGTTCACTCGTAAGCCCAGATTTCTTGCCATTCACCCTTTCAAGAACCTCTTCTACCGTCTGCTGATAAATTTCCTTCATCACTTCCGCCTCCTCGTTCTCCTAAATATTTTTCTAGTCATTGCAATATAAAATTGCTTATACAGTCTCTCCCTTAAGAGTCCTGGTATTCTGGATAATATACAGAGCGACCGATATGACCATCATTATAGCGCACAAACCAATCAACAGATCTGATACCATCGGTGTAATTTGGAACCATATAATATGCACCGCTGCAGTTCCATATAATAAAAAGGTTACTATCTTTCCATGCCAGTCTGCACCATGTACTTTTCCTGTCTTTCGTATCACAAGACATCCACTGACTACCATATACAGCTCCTTACCTGCCATTATTACGATTAAAAGAAGCATATGCGGAAAACGAGTAAACAGACAGATTAACATCGCTGCCTGTGTCAGCTTATCAGCCACTGGATCAAGTATTTTTCCTAAATTACTAATCCTATGGAATCTTCTTGCGATATATCCATCAGCAAGATCCGTAAGACCAGACAGCAATAAGATTTCACCAGCTAACAGAGGATTTTTCTTTACACAATAACTCCATATAATTACCGGAATCAGACAAAGCCGAAAAAAAGAAAGAAGATTAGGAACCGTAATAATTCTATTCAAATTTTCTTCCTGATTCACTTCACTCTGCATGTACGGTCACCTCACTTTCCTTTTTTTTAGACATAAACCAATAAAATATAACACAAAATGCTAAAGCAAACACAACACCAAAAACATTTTGAATCACTCTAAGACTAACCGCTCCTTGTAGTCCATAAGTCTCTGCAGCAATGGCTAAAGCACCAAATGTGTTAAATACTGCCTGCCAGCCATATTGTGCTGAAAGTCCTACACCGATTCCACCAAGAATTCCTATATATGCATAGATTGACGAAGGAAGCAGAAAATATAATACTGTAAAACATATAACACCTGCAATATTTCCGACAATCCTTTTACGGACTCTGTAGTGCATATCTTCCATAAACGGCAAAATCGCGGACATGGCCGCAATACCAGCCCACATTGCACGTGGCATATTACAAAGTTCTGCAATGCAAAGGACAATCGGTACGCATAAAATCTGACATATCTGCCATTTTGTTCTGGAAGAAGTGATATCAAATTCTTGTATCAGATCTTTCAGATTTCTTTTATAAGTTCTGTTTTTATGATTTCGATAAAATACAAAGCAGGTAAGTGCTGCACCTAAAGCCATTCCGACTAATCGCATCTGATAGCTTTTTCCCGTAACATCATAACCATATAGCAGCAGATACCCAAGAACCAATGTAGATTGATTAAACATGAATGGATTATGGCATCCGAACAGAATCAACACAGCCAGTGCCGCAATATTTAACAGCATTCCCAATACCGGTGAAAACTGATTTGCTAAATGCGGACATACAGTCATAATTACAAAGAACAAAGCCAAAAGCATCGTAGATTGTCCGGTGTGGATCCCCAGATCCGCATTTCTAAACACCATGAGACATAATAAGACTACTACACCTACAATGCTGTTCTCATTTCCAAATAGGATGCTGAAAATACTAACAAAGAAAAAACAAAATGCCATTGTAACAGCTATCTTCACCAGATATACCCACATATGATATAATTTTTCTTTTAATGTTTCACTCTTTTTCAACAGGTTTTTAGAACCTGCCTGATTTAACTGCAACTCCTGATAAAATGTCATATAAATCCTCCCAGCTTCTAATTTATCTTAAAACTATATAATCTCATCTTTCTGCTTTGGCAGCTCTATAACAAATCTGCATCCACCATATTCACGGTTTTCTGCTTTGATTGTTCCTCCGGCACTATCTACAATCCGTTTTACAAGTGCAAGACCTAGGCCATTTCCTTCTGCTTTATGAGATCCATCTACCTGATAGAACTTGTCAAATATTCTGGATTTTACATCATCCTCTATTCCTGGTCCTTCATCTTCCAGAATGAATTTAACAGAATCCTGTTCTTGTTTCAGAAACATCGTAATTGTCCCCTTTGAAGGGCTGAACTTAATCGCATTATCCAAAAGATTTATCCAGATATGCATAAAAAGTCCTTCATTCCCAGTATATTTAACTTCCTCCAATTCTACCTGAAAACCAATTTCTTTTTCTGTCCATTTTGTTTCCAATGAAAGAAATGCCTGGCGGATCTGTTCATCCAGACGATATTCTGTTTTTTTCATTGGTATATTCTGATTCTCTAACTTGGATAACAGCAAAATATTACCAACCAATCCGGAAAGTCTTTGGGTGTTAAATAAGATTTTTTCTACATATTCCTCTTGATCCGGAGACAGTTCTTCTCCCTGAAGCAGCATTGTATATCCTTCAATGGCATTAATCGGGGTCTTAAACTCATGAGAAACATTAGATACAAAATCCATCTGCAGCACCTCTGTTGCACGAAGTTCTTTTGTCATAACGTTAAAACTTTGATAAGATTCTCCAACTTCTGCTATACGGCTGTTCGTTTCCAAATGCTGTTCAAAATCTCCCTGAGAAACTTCCTTCATTGCTTTACTAAGTCTGGTAATTGGTTCCAGTAACTTTGCATTAATAAAGGAAGTGATCAGCCCTGCAATCAATGTATTGAAAATCAAAAGCCAGCCAAGCACAGGTATGCTGCCCGGCAGATTAAAAAAATGATTCAAAAAAGCAAATAATAAAGCAGATATGACTGTTGAAAATACAAGTGCCAGCCAGATTGCACCAGTCAGACAGGATCGGATCCGCAATCCTTTTTCATTCTTTTGTTCCATTATTTTTTCACCACCTTGTATCCAATTCCACGCATTGTTACGATTTCAAAATCAGGGTTATCTTTAAAACGCTCCCTGATTCTTCCTATATGTACCTCTATCGTATGTGGGTCTGCCTCCGTCTCGTATCCCCATACTTCATCCATCAACTGTTGTTTTGTAAATGTTCTGCCTGGCGAAGCTGCAAGCTTATATAAAAGCAGGAATTCTTTTTTAGGCAAAACAAGACTTTCCTTATCAGTTGTAACCGTCATTGCATCATAATCAAACTCTGTTGAACCGATCACAATTTTGTGTTCATTCAGTATCTGTGCACGGCGAAGCAATGCTCCGACTCTTAAAACCATTTCATTCACATTTACCGGTTTTACCATATAATCGTCACTTCCCGAAAGAAATCCCTGGCGCATATCATCAAAGGAACCTTTCGCAGTGATCATAAGTACCGGTATCTGATATCCTGCTGAACGGAGTTCCGACACCAGTTCATAACCATCCATAACCGGCATCATAATATCAGAAATGATCAGATCAATATATTCCTTATCCAATACTTCTAATGCCTGTGCTCCATCCGATGCACTTTTGACTTGATATCCATTCTTCTCAAGCACTTTTTGGAATAGCTGGCTTAATTCTTTATCATCTTCTACAATCAATATTTGAAACACGTTTTCCTTCCTCCTTATTAAAACAGATACCTTGCCCATCCAAGCAGATGCTGTACCAAAAATATTTTTCTCTGACGTTTCTTTGTTAATTCGATTGGCTCTACATGATATGGATCACGATAGGTTCCATCTTCCAATACCTGGCGGGACACTCTTTCATATTCCATCATGCCCTCTTCCAACTGTTTATTAATATCTTTACTGCGTATTACAAGCATCAGTTCCGTATCCAGATATGCACTTCTCATGTCCATATTAAAGGAACCGATTACAGACAGATCATCGTCAATCAGAATACTTTTTCCGTGGTATGAATAACCGCCTTCATATTCCCAGATATTAATTCCTGTACTTAAGATTCTATTTCTGTTTTTCGCATAATCGGCAGCCCCAAATGGATTCCCATTATTCGCAACTGAATTTGTCATGATAGAAAAATCTGAAACGTTCTCTGCAATCTCCTCCCATGTATTATACATCATATCATTACAGATAATATATGGCGTGTGGATCTTCACACGATTTTTTGCATTTTTCATCAATTCTCCCAACTGATACCACACTACTGGTTCTTTGGAACCTGTGTGAATAGGATTTGACACTAATGCAATCTTTTCTGTCTCAAAAGTTTCGTCCGTGTAATCGGTATCGCAGATTCTTTCCTTATTCTCTTCAAAATATTTCTGATAGCCGTTCTGCAGCTCTAAAACTGCGTTCTTTACAGATTTTCTATTTGCCAGTTTTTTATTGTCATGAAAATAACCACTGTCTTCTTGTTCCCATATCGTTTCAAAATACTCTGACAACTGGTTAACTGAATTTTCTTTCTCAGGTTCATCGCAAACCACTAACACGTCTCTGTCATAGTTCTTATGTCCCGGAAAATCACCCAGGAAATAATTGTATGTATTTCTTCCCCCAAGAATATATCTCTTTCCATCTGCAATCAAATATTTATCATGCATTCTACCCATCATCTTCCATGGTTTCAACGGATTGGCCTTATTATACAGTTTAATTTCAACATTCTCATGGGAAGATAATCCATAGAAATACGGATTTCCTTCCATATCAATCCAGCTCTCCATTCCATCTACTAACAGACGAATATGTACACCTCTGTCTGCCGCATCATGCAGTGCTCCTAAAATCAATTTTCCACTTTCATCGGATTGAAATGCAAAAGTAGAAAGAATAATTTCCTTTTTGGCATTCTTGATCAAACGCACTCTTTGTAAAAGCGCTTCTGGATTCTTTTCTATGATTACTGCCCGTTCTGTATTTTCACTGCATTCGTTCCATGACCCATTTTTTGTTTCTTTTTTGGTTGTATTGGACACTTCCGGCTGCTTTTTATATGCAACGCAGATTCCGAGCAATTCATAAAAAGCCACACATAAAAAAATTGCCAGTATAACAAGAAGGATTTTACATATTTTATACTTTTTCATTGTACATCACCTGATTCCTTTTTATTTCATACTTATACAATACAAAGTCAATCTCAATTTAACCTCAACAAAATTTATTTTTCATAAAAAAATATGACAGGCTTCTTTTTAAAGAAACAGTCATATTTTTATTCTAATATATGAAGGAGCTTTTCTTACTCCGTTGTATTAATCACTATTTTATTTCTTCCATAAGCTGTCGGATTTTTCTCAATGTACACCGCGTAACTGCCAGGTCATCTTCTTGTATATTCGATATGATTTTTTCATAAGCTTCTATCATTTTTTCTTTCTGACAATTACTTAATTCAATTGCCTTGTTCGTCAAAACAAGGTACGTTCTTTCTTTTTTTTCATCTAATTTCCAGATAATATATCCTTTATTTTCAAGACTTTTTACCATCTTAGATGTTTCTGGAATCGATAATTTCATGTATTCTGCCACTTCTGAAAGATATACTCCTTCATGACAGTCTGATTTTTCAACACATTCCTTTATACTATAAAGGAACAAATAATCTGTTCTTTCAACAAATTCAAATATGCTTTCAACATTGATGCTCTTTAAAAAAAACTCCTCTGCACTGGTTCCTGCTCCCATATTATCGTTCCTCTCTTTCTATATATTCTTTTTTGCTGACTAGACTCTTATATGCCGGGCGAATAATCTTATCTGTAGTTATCAATTCTTCCAGGCGATGTGCACTCCAACCAGCAATTCTTGCTATCGCAAATAATGGCGTGTACAATTCTCTTGGAATATTCAACATGTCATACACAAAACCACTATAGAAATCTATATTAGGACTTACTCCTTTGAATATCTGACGCTGCTTTGCAATCAACTTAGGTGCAATCTTCTCAATATTGTTATAAAGGGTCATATCTTTCTCACGTCCTTTATCCCTTGCGAGTTGTTCTACAAAGCCTTTGAACACCCTTTCTCTCGGATCGGAAATAGAATATACAGCATGTCCCATTCCATAAATAAGTCCTTTCTGATCAAACGCCTCTTTCTTCAAAATCTTACTCAGATATGATGCAATTTCCTCTTCGTCTTCATAATCTTTCACATGACTTTTAATATCATCCATCATATTCATTACCATCAGATTTGCACCGCCATGTTTTTTTCCTTTTAAGGATGACATTGCTGCTGAAATAACAGAATAAGTATCTGAACCTGAAGATGTTACTACCCGTGTAGTGAATGTAGAATTGTTACCACCACCATGTTCCATATGTAACAATAATGCTATATCCAGTACTCTTGCTTCCAGTTCTGTGAATTTTGTATCTGGTCTTAATAGGCGCAGGAAATTTTCAGCAATAGATAAATCTTTTTCAGGTCTATGAATATACATACTTTCGTTTTTTTCATAATGACAATAAGCATGGTATGCATATACTGCTAACATAGGAAATGCTGCGATCAACTGCATACTCTGCCTTAGCACATTCGGAATTTCAAGACTTTCTTTCTCCTTATCGTAAGAGCCCAATGTAAGAATACTTCGAGTCATAGAACCCATAATATCTGATGTAGGTGCTTTCATAATGACATCTCTGGTAAAGTTAGTCGGTAGTTCCATACAATCAGATAGTCTTCCCTGAAATTCCATTAACTGTGTATCAGTTGGCAATTCTCCGAATAAAAGAAGATATGCTCCTTCTTCAAAGACAAACCTTTTTCCTTTACTTCCTGTTACTAAATCTTTTATATTATAACCACGATAAGATAACTCGCCATCACATGGACTCTTTACTCCATCACGATATTCAAAAGCTTTTATATCAGAAATATTTGTAAGCCCCGTCAACACACCTTGGCCTTTTTCATCTCGTAAGCCTCTTTTTACACCATACTCTGAATATAGATTCTTACTAATGCTATCATTTTGTTCACAAAAAATTGCTTGCTGTTTCATATAATTTTCCAAATTGCTCATTTGAATCGCTCCTTTCATTCTGTTACGAACTTACATACTATACTCAGATATTCTTGTTTCCAGAGCATTCAGCATTGTCTGTTCTTTTTCTTATTCTTATTCATTAGCAATACAATACAATGGAAAACTCAATTTAACCTCAACAAGGTTTGTTTTTTCATCCATGCAAAATCTTCTTTGTACAACAGACTGTTAGATATAGCAAAAACGGCCTTTCAAAAACAGTTAACTTCTAAATCAACTGTTTTTTGAAAGGTCGTTTCATCAGATTCTTATAGCAATCCAGCAAATAATCTCATAAATAATTGTCCTAGTCGCAAATATGCACTTCGTCCGGTTTGATATTGGTCTGTCACATCACGACATTCTCCCATCGTTCTTATCAGATCATTTTTTATTTCCACAACTGCCTGACAATCTGCCATAAAACAACCGTTTTCAAAATGGTGATATAAACTTCGATAATCCAGATTAATTGTTCCACAAGTTGCCATACAGTCATCTGCCACACTCATTTTTGCATGACAGAAACCAGGAGTCCACTCATAAACACGAACACCATGTTTAACTAATCCATGATAAAAAGAACGAGTTATATTATAAATGAATTTTTTATCAGGGATACCAGGTGTGATAATTCTTACGTCTACCCCTCGCTTAGCAGCCAGACATAACGCATGCGTCATTTCATCTGTTATGATTAGATATGG
This sequence comes from Ruminococcus sp. 1001713B170207_170306_F1, assembly GCF_015668065.1. Taxonomy (NCBI): domain Bacteria; kingdom Bacillati; phylum Bacillota; class Clostridia; order Eubacteriales; family Oscillospiraceae; genus Ruminococcus; species Ruminococcus sp. 1001713B170207_170306_F1. Next base: position 128,221 of record NZ_JADPEX010000009.1, read on the forward strand.
AGTCATAAACCAACAATATTTTTCAGCTTTATTTATCATACTGATATAAACTTCTTCTCCTACCTGCTCATTATCCATAGGGCTGTCTGCATAAGGTTGAACAAACCCAGTTTGCTGTGCCGCATAATCATAGTGGAAAAGGTATTTACTAAAATCAGAATCATTAGCAGCCTTAGCACTTACTGCATTCCACATTTCCAAAAATGTCACCGTAAGCGACTGAACAGCATCTCCTTCTAAACGAATACCTGTATCTTTCCACTGTCCATACGGGTGTGTGTAATTAAAATATTCGTTTGCTAGATTATATCCACCTGTAAATCCGACTTTTCCATCAATAACGGTTATTTTTCTATGATCACGATTGTTCAAAAACAGATTTAAACCTGGCATAAACGGATTGAATACACGGCAATGAATTCCTATTGCCTCCATCTTTTTCACAAAATCTGTGTTAATAAAGCCTATAGAACCCATATCATCGTAGAATACTCTAACTTCCACACCTGCTTTTACTCGCTCTTCCAGAACATCTTGAATCTTATGCCATGCTTCAGCGTCTTCTATCGCATGATATTCCATAAAGATAAACTTCTGTGCTTTCTCCAAATCCTTAAGCTGTGCCTCTAATCCTTTCACTGCTTCATCAAAATACACAATATCCGTATTCTGATAGATTGGATACTGCGAATTTCTTTGTATGTAACTTGCTATATTTCCTGCTTTCGGAATTGTTTCTTTTATTCTGCTCAAACACTCCTGACTGTCCGGAAGCATTGGTAACAATTTGCTATCAATTTCTGCATATCGCTCACGCATTTTATGTGTGCCACCATTCAAACCAATCAACAAATACAGGCCTACACCCATAATTGGGAAGATTAGAATTAAGATGACCCAAGGCATTTTCATAGAAGAGGTCTTATCTGATGCGTACAATCCCAAAACCAAGATTCCACTCAAAATCCTTGTAAATAAATTTATAATTTCTGCATATTCATTCAAGCGTGTTACGATAGTAATAATAAAAATCACTTCCAGAAGAATGCAGACTATGGAAAAACACAGCCGTTTTACCCCATTTTTTGTTTTTGCTTTGCCCTCTAAAGTATCTTGTTTCATATATATTCCGCCTTCCTACTTGCTCAGTTTTCTCCCTAAATTTCGTGGAACATACCAATTTTGTCTTTTATTCTCTGCATTTCATTATCTGCTTCAATGATAGCTCTTGCAGAATGAAGTAATTCTTCACTTATCTCATCATAGCCAGGCATTTCTTCAATTCCTTTTTTATAGCGAAGTTGATGTTCCAATGTTGCCCAGAAATCCATACCATTGGTTCGAATCTGTAATTCTACACGCATAGGTGTTTTACCCTTAGCAAAAAATACTGGTATTTCAACAATCATATGATAGCTTCGATAACCATTCGATTTTGGATTTTTTATATAATCTTTTATTTCAATAACTTTAATATCATCCTGTTGGGTAATCAAATCTGATATCATATAAATATCGTCAATAAACGCACAAACTATTCGAACGCCTGCTACATCATTGAGATATGTCTGTATATTTTCTGTTGTAAATTCATATCCCATCTTCTGCAGTTTATTGTAAATACTATTGGGCTTCTTAATTCTTGTTTTTATAAAAGAAATAGGATTTCGATTGTTCTCAGCTGAAAATTCATCATCCAAAACCTCAAGTTTAGTTTGTATCTCCCGAATAGCACAACGATACATCATCATTAAATTATAAAATTTCGTAGCATTATTTAAAAACTGTAGTGATTCCGGACTGTTCATCCTGAGTTTTTTTACTTCATCTTTTGTCATGGAACTTTCCTTTCTACCTCATCCCTGATTTCAAAACATTATTTATTTTGATAGTTGATTCGTTCTCCTTGAATTACTGGATAACAAATCATTTTATCACTATCCAGATTTTCTACATGCATATCTACTGCACTGATCTGATGGTTTTCATAAGTATTGTAATAATAAATACCTTTTGTAACATTACAACACGACGTATACAATGTGATTTCATATTTTCCATCCGCTACTTCGCAACATCCTCGTTGCTGATCCACAGATCCGAGAATGTGGAAGAATTGGCTAACGCTTTCTTCCTCTGATTCACCTGAAATTGCATTTACCTTTGTAAAAGCTACACGTACAAAGCGTGAGGAAGATGAGAGATCTCCCGGAAGACCTAATCCTCCCATACCTCTACTATATGCATCAAGAGCCAAATTTTCGCAGAAAGTATTTCTGGGCTGTTTAGGAGATAAATGCATATAATTATTTAGTTGAAACATCTGCTGTGGAAATGGCGGATTATTCGTAAGCACTCCTACTGGATTATCATAAATATGCAAACCATCTGACATAGATTCTACCGTAATTGACTCATTCTCATCAGAAATGATCCAGTGTAATTGTGCTAATGGCAATTGCTCGCTGAAAGGAGTATTAACAATATTAATTCGTTCAAGAAGCTCGCGAACTTCAACTAAAGAAGAACACTGACTTAAAATCCACGGAATAAATTCAAACTGTGCAATATTTTCCACATCTGGCTTAATCGCGGCATAAACAGCATTTCCGACAAAATTCAGTCCTGCCATTGCCACTCCTTTTTCATTCATAGCATCATAATACAAAGGATAATCCTCTGCAACATGAGCCATTCCAATAATTGCATAATGATTTTTCATATCGCCAACATGGCGAAAATTAAACGCATAATTACGTGGTGTAATTACTATCTGATCACCATAAGAGAATTCATAATCGAGGGTTCGTCCAAAGTAAAAATCTTTTGTTTTATAAGTTGCTGCTGTACACATGATCGTTTATCCTCCTAAATAGATTGAAATATGTCAATGAGTTTTTTTCTTGAACAATAGTATAGCACAATCTTTTATTTTGTTCCAACTTCATACATGATCATAACATGTAAACTTTAAACTATTTTCCTAGATTATTTCTCCATCAGTTTTTCAAACCAGGTATCCATAGCTAGGATGAATTGACCTACGTCTGGCAATTCTTGCAGCATTTCGTTTAGGGTTTTGTGCTTCACATATTTCTGCACATACACCCAAAAGACAACGCTACTGGCTTCTGATACAATGTCAGCTATGGTTTTGCGCATAAGCTCTTCAAATTCAGCAATTTCTTCTTTCGGAACAACATCATATGTGGTGACAGTATGGAGCCTCTCTATCTGGATGGACAGATCATCTGGATTCATAAACAAGAAACTCTTGAAGAAGGAGAAATCGGTGTCTTTTTCCTCGATGGTGATGCTTATGTAAAGAAATATCATCAATCTGATTCCGGTATCCAATTTATTTCTCTAAATAAAAAATATGCTCCTATCCAAGTCACTTCCGGCTCCACCTTAAAAACTTTTGGAAAAGTAGTTGGCTAATTTTAAAAGGCTGATGCATTAACAGTAAACTTGCAGGGCGTCTTTTTTCACCATTTTGCATGGCTTATAGCGTTCACAAAACACATTCACAAGTTTCACAAAATCATTCACAAAATCTTCACAAAAAATTAGCACTCACCTCTTGTTATTACAGCGTAGCTTTTGTCTTAGTTCATAGAGTGCCGTAAAGTGCCTATTTACAGGCTTTTCACGGGTTTTATGAATTTATCATATTTCATCAAAAATCGTCAATATACAAAAAATTGGTGTCAAAATTGGTGTCAAATAACCTTAATTTGAGATTTTGATGAGCAACACATCAGTATAAAAAATTGAATATTTTATAGATTATGGAACGCCTAAAATGACGTTCCTTTTCTATTTCCAGCCGTTCTTATTGGACGGCTATTTTATTACCCAAAATGAAAGGAGCATTAGATTTATGAAAAAGACATGGAAACGATTGTGTACGGGCTTCTTAGTTCTTGCAACTGTCGTTACTGCTTTACCGATTACACCTGTCCATGCAGAAAGTAAGCAATACTGGACGGAAAGTGCAGAGCGTGTCGGTATCATTGAAAAAGTAATGAATGACGGTTCTATCGGTTCGACATTCAATGAGGGTTATATGAAAGTCGAGGACGAAACTGCCTATTGTATTGACATCAATACAGATTTTAAGAATGGTTACAAGACCAGAGCTGACGCAAGCTCACGCATGAGTGCCGACCAGATTTCAGATGTGGCGTTATCCTTAGAGTATGTCAAACAGTATGGCGAAGCTCACAAGGAATTGAACTACAAACAAGTCTATCTGTTGGAACAATGTGTAGTCTGGCAGAGATTAAGCGTACATCTTGGCTGGCAATGTGATAACGTGCGAGCTTCTTATGATGAAATACCAAAGGCTACGCAGGACGAAGTTTTCGCTGGTGCAAGAGCCTTTGTTAAAGAGAATAAAGAACGCTATGAATGTGGCGGTTATATCTACTCTGGCGAGGGGCAGGAATTGGGACAATTCTGGGCGAAACTGAATGTCGGAAATACGAAACTGCAAAAGGTTTCCAGTAATACCAGCATTACAGACGGTAACGGGAATTACTCAATCGCTGGTGCAACATACGGTGTCTTTTCTGATAAAGACTGCACAAAACAGCTTGCCACCCTTACGACTGATGAAAACGGAAACACAGATATTGCAGAGGTAAAAGCAGGCACAGTCTATATCAAGGAATTATACGCACCAGCAGGATATAAAGTGGATAAAACTGTATATTCCTTAAAGGTTGAAGTTGGAAAGACAGCAATTTTGAAAGTATCAGATACGCCAAAAGTAACGGACACTTTGATTGAGCTTTTCAAGATTGATATGGAAACACAGAAAGACAATCCGCAAGGGAACGCTTCTTTAGCAGGTGCGGAATTTACATGGAAGTATTATGCTGGCTTCTATAACAAAGACAATCTCTCTGCTAAAGCTACCCTTTACTATCTGGGGGATTGCTGGTACTTCCCAAACCGCCAGAATAAGAAATCACAATTAAAAAACTTATCAA